>NZ_JBYCLC010000298.1:0-28844 GCF_057473685.1 Mycobacterium sp. TH-M116
TGCCTTCGATGGCCTGCAAGTCGGACAGCGCCTTTTGCAGGGACGGCTGCATCGTGTCCGGGGTGGTGTGGAACTGGGGGCAGTAGGCGACGATGGCCCCCGCGGTGACGGCGGTGCTCTGGTCGGCGTCCCAGATCGACGACTGCTGCACGAAGTGCACGGCGTCGGCGAAATCGGGGCGGTTCTTCAGGAATGCGCAGACCGCGTGCCCCTGGCTGGCCACGTACTCGTTGCTGGGAATGGGCACGCCTTGCTGCTTCAGCGCGTCGGTGAACGCCTTGCCGGCGATGTCGGGCGTCGGGGCCGGTGCTTTCGGCGCGGCCGGCGCCGGCTGCGCGGTCGACGGCGGGACTTCGGTCGGCTCGGTCGCCGGAGGTGGTGTGCGGACGGCCAACAGCACCACCACCACTGTTGCCGCCACGGCGAGCAGGGACAGCGGCAATACCGCCAAGGGGCCCAGCCGGCGCAGCGCACTCGTGCGCCGGCGCGGTGCGGCTGCCCGGGCGGGCGCGATGACGCCGGTGGCCGTGACGACGCCGGTGGGCGACACCGCCGGGCGGTGACCCAGCCGCTCGTCGAGCAGTTCGTCCACCCGTTGGCTCGACGGACCGCCCGGCCCACGACTCGACCGGCGCTCCAAGGCCACGAGTCGCAGCTCGGAGTCGATCGTCTCGCGATCGCGCATAGGAGTCAGTCTGAGGCCGTCACGGCGTTGTCACAAGCTTTTCGGCGACCAGTCGTGCCAGGCCGCGCCGAATTCCAGCCTCGTCTGGGGGATCTGCTCGGCGCCGACGATCTCGCGGAAGTGGTCCTGCCAGCCCCACCATGCGGCGATGTGAAAGACGTGGTCATGCCAGCTGAGCTGATATCCGGCAGGAATCGCTTCGCCTTTGTTCTCCGGCGCGAACACGGCGACCGCCAGCAGGCCGATCACCACCGACGCCGGCAGCTCGATCTTGCCTTCCCGCCAGATGTGCACCCCGGACGGGCGCGGGCCGCGGGGCGTCAGCTCGTAGCCGTTGGGCAGCTCGTCGTGGTGGCCGCGGTTCCAGCGGTGGATCCCGTAGAGCACGTCGGCGATGTCGGGGCGGTGGTCCGGGAGGTCGGATCTGACGGCGACGGGGAAGCGGCTCTGGACCAAGTCGACTCCGGGCGCAGCCATCGCCCGGAAGACGTCGAGGGAGTCGCGGAGCGTGCGTTTGAACCGGACCGCGATGCCCAGCTGCGGGTGGCGTTTGGTTGCCGTCTCGTCCACCGCATTGCCGGCGTGCACCATGGCCTCGTCCCACTGCCGCCGCTCCCAGTGGTCGAGTGAGCGCGCGACCGATCGTCCGACGTCCACGGTGCTGTCAGGACCCGCTGTCGATGAGCGTCAGCGCTCGCTCGAACAGGTGGACGGTCGCCGCATGAAGCTGGTCGCCGACCTGCTTCTCGGCTTTGCCTGCACAGGCGCGCGCCAGGGTGCCCTCGATCACGATGCCCAGCTTAAAGCAGGCCAGAACGGTGTACCAGGTAACCTGCGACAGGTCGCGCGTCGTGTTGGCGGCATAGTGCCGTAACAAATCGTCGGTGCCGGCCAAGCCGTCGTGACCGCCCAGCGAGTGACTGAACACGCTGGACCCGTCGGGCTGGCGCCATGTGGCCAGCAGCCAGCCCAGGTCCAGCAGCGGGTCGCCGATCGTGCACATCTCCCAGTCGACGATGGCGACCACCTCGGGTCCGGTGTGGGAGAACATCACGTTGGCGGCGTGATAGTCGCCGTGCATGATGCCGGGCATCCAGGTCGTCGGGCGGTGGGCTTCCAGCCACGCTGCCACCCGATCGACGCCCGGGATCTGCGGCCCCGGATAGTTCTCGTACTGCTGGTAGGACTCCAGCTCCGAAAGCCAGCGCGGTACCTGCCGTTCCAGGAAGCCGGCGGGTTTGCCGAAGTCGGCGAGCCCGACGGCGACATGGTCGACGGCGCCCAGCTTGGCCAGCGCGTCGGCCATCGACAGCCCCATCCCGAAGCGCACCCGCTCGTCGCGGGCGTGCAGCGGCGGCAAGCCCTCGCCGGCGTTGAATCCGTCGACCGGCTCCATCAGGTAGAACACCGCATCACCGAGCACGCCCGGGTCGTCGCACGTGGCGATCAGATGCGGGTGGGGAACTTCTGAGTCCGAGAGCGCTGCAAGGACTTTCGTCTCCCGCAGGATCACGCTGTTGCTACGGGTGCGCAGATGACGCGGCCCGCGCCGCAGCACGTAGGGCCGCCCGGCCCGGGTGAACCGCAGCATGACGTTCTGGGTTCCCCCGGTGATGGCCGACGCGTCCTCGAGCGGGCCCTCGCCCAGTCCTCGACCGGTCATCCATTCCGCCACGGCCTCGAGGTCGACAGGGTTCTCCTGCGGCGCGGGTGTCACGGCACTGCCTTTCCCAACCTGTGGACGCTCTCAACCTGTGGGCCCCCTGGGAAAGAGCGTAAGCCACCGGCGCCGGGCGCCTCGGACCCGAGCCAGCTGGGACACTGGTGTGCGCAACTGACTTACTTTCGGGTTCGGAAGGGAACTGACGATGGCGCGTACCGACAACGATTCCTGGGACATCACCCACAGCGTGGGAGCCACCGCGCTCGGTGTCGCCGCAGCCCGGGCCGCGGAGACCGAAAGCGACAATCCGCTCATCAACGACCCGTTCGCGCGCGTGTTCGTCGACGCCGCGGGGGAAGGCATGTGGAGCATCTACGCTGATCCGGCGTTGCTGGCCAAGGCCGTCGGGCTCGAGCCGCAACTGCGGACGCGGATCCAGCTGATGATCGACTTCATGGCCACGCGGACAGCGTTTTTCGACCAGTTCTTCCTCGGTGCCGCCGAAGCCGGCGTCCGGCAGGTGGTGATTCTCGCGGCGGGCCTGGATGCGCGTGCCTGGCGACTGCCATGGCCGGACGGCACGGTGGTCTACGAGCTGGATCAGCCCAAAGTGCTGGATTTCAAGTCCGATACGCTGCGCGACCACGGGGCGCGACCGGCGGCGAAGCTGGTGAACGTGGCGGTGGATCTTCGCCAGGACTGGCCGAAGGCGCTGTGCGAGAAGGGATTCGACCCCTCGCTGCCGAGCGTGTGGTCGGCCGAGGGCCTGGTCCGATACCTGCCGGCCCAAGCCCAGGATCTGCTGTTCGAGCGGATACACGACCTCAGCGCCCCGGGTAGCTGGCTGGCTTCCAACGTACCCGGCGAGGGGTTCACCGACCCGGAACGGGTGCGGCGCCAGCGCGAGGACATGCAGCGGATGCGCTCCGCCGCGGCCAGATTGGTCGCCGCCAGGTCAGGCAAAGCCGAGATCCCCGACTTCGACGACCTCTGGTACGCCGAGGAGCGCACGCCCGTCGACCGCTGGCTGCGCGAGCACGGTTGGGACGCGTCGGCAGCGACCTTTCCGGAGTTGATGGCCCGCTACGGCCGCAGCATTCCGCGGGGATCAGAGGACGCGATGCCGCCAACGCTGTTCGTGTCCGCGCAGCGGCGGGCAACCTGATCTGGGGGTTTGCCGAAAAGGTTTAGACATACGTCGAACGGGTACTGACGGGGGTACAGAATTGATCGCTCGAGCACAGTGGAGGTCGCGAATGCGCGGTCGCGGGATTCTCGGCGCGATTGTCCTGGTGTGGCTGGTCGTCGGAGGTGTCGCTGCATGGCAGCGCGATTACTTCACCGGTGGACCGGCAAGTTGTGTCACAGCGGGAAACATCGCGCTGACCGTGATCGCGGGACCCTTGAACTACGCGGGCGTCAACCCCAAAGTCAAGGACTGCCGCCTGCCGCAACCCAGTTCCATGCCGGCAGTGTCGGTGTCCTAACCCTTTACCCCAAAGGAAATTGTCATGATCGTCCTGGGCGTGGTCTTGCTGATTCTTGGTTTTGTCTTCGGGATCCATCTGTTGTGGGCGCTCGGTATCGTGGCGCTGGTGATCGGTGCCGTGCTGTGGATCGTGGGCTCCATGGGCCGCCCGGTCGCCGGCAGGCGTCACTGGTACTAGACGTCCCACCGTGAAAAGTCACGTGACCGCTTCGGCGGCCACGCGATTGTGTTTCACAGCCCACGCATAGCAACGCCTTAGCGACGGCTCAGCCGTCCGAGCATACTGGAACTCGTGACGCAACCGCGGGCCTCGGTAGAGCGGGTCGTCATGTGCCGGGCCGACGGTAACCCGATCAACGTGTTGGTCGTCGACGACGAGGCCGTCCTGGCCGAGATGGTGGCGATGGCGCTGCGTTACGAGGGGTGGGCCATCGCCACCGCTGTTGACGGGTCGTCGGCGATGGCGGCCGCGCGCGCCCAGCGTCCGGACGTGGTCGTCCTCGACGTGATGCTGCCCGACATGAGCGGGCTCGACGTGCTGCGCAAGCTGCGCGAGGAGAATCCGCAGCTGCCCGTGCTGCTGCTGACCGCCAAAGACGCACTGGAAGACCGCATCGCCGGGCTGACCGCGGGCGGTGACGATTACGTCACCAAACCGTTCAGCATCGAAGAGGTGGTGCTGCGGCTGCGGGCGCTGTTGCGGCGTACCGGGGTGACCACGCTGGACAGCGGCGCGCAACTGGTGGTCGGGGACCTGTTGCTGGACGAGGACAGTCACGAAGTGAGCCGCGCCGGCGAGCCGATCTCGTTGACGTCCACCGAGTTTGAGCTGTTGCGGTTCATGATGCGTAACTCCAGGCGCGTGCTGAGCAAGGCACAGATCCTCGACCGGGTATGGAGTTACGATTTCGGCGGCCGGTCCAACATCGTGGAGCTCTACATTTCCTACCTGCGCAAGAAGATCGACAACGGCCGCGAGCCCATGATCCACACGTTGCGCGGGGCGGGCTATGTCCTCAAGCCGGTCCGCTAAGAGGTGAGGAATAAGCGCGGCGGCGTCCGGCGGGTCTGGTCGCTGCGGCTGCAGCTGCTGGTCGGACAGGTCGTGGTGCTCGCGGTGGTGTGCATCGGGATCACCGCCGCGACCGAACTCTCGCTGCTGCGCCACCTCGTGGCCCAGCTCGACGGGCAACTCGCCGGGACGTCCTACCGCTCGGCGCTGATGTACCACGAACGGTCCCATCCGGGCCGGCGGAACCACCCGCACCCGTCTCCGAGGCCCGGCCCGGGCCCGCGATTTCTCGACGCTCCAGGCCAGCCGGCGGGGATGGTGGCCGCCGTGGTCAGCGACGGCAGGACCGTCGACGCCGGCTACCTGACCCCCCTTGGCACCCGGGCCGCCGTGACCCCCTCGGCGCAGGCGCAACTCGCGCGTATCGCCCACAGTCGCGCGCCGGTGACGCTGGACCTCGACGGCCTCGGCCGTTACCGCGTGGTGGCTGCGCCGAGCCGAAGTGCCAACGACATCATCGTCACGGGTCTGTCGATGGCGAACGTCGACGCCACCATGATCCGCATGCTCGTCATCCTCGCGATCGTCACCGTGATCGCGCTCGTCGCGGCCACTACCGCCGGGGTCGTCATCATCCGGCGGGCGCTGGCGCCGCTGCGCCGCGTCGCACAGACCGCCCGTGAAGTCGTCGACACCCCGTTGGACCGCGGTGAGGTGAAGCTGCCGGTGCGTGTTCCCGAATCCGACGCCAACCCGCACACCGAGGTGGGCCAGCTGGGGTCGGCGCTCAACCGGATGCTCGACCACATCGCCGCGGCGCTGTCGGCGCGCCAGGCCAGCGAGACCCGGGTCCGCCAGTTCGTCGCCGACGCCAGCCACGAGCTTCGCACGCCGCTGGCCGCGATCCGCGGCTACACCGAACTCAC
Organism: Mycobacterium sp. TH-M116; assembly: GCF_057473685.1. NCBI lineage: Bacteria > Bacillati > Actinomycetota > Actinomycetes > Mycobacteriales > Mycobacteriaceae > Mycobacterium > Mycobacterium sp. TH-M116. Next base: position 5,776 of record NZ_JBYCLC010000298.1, read on the forward strand.
GCAACGCCTGGGTGATGACCGCGAGGCGGTGGAGCACGCGATGAGCCGGGTGGCATCGGAAACGGATCGGATCACGCGCCTCGTCGAGGACCTGCTGTTGCTGGCCCGCCTGGACTCCGGCCGCCCGCTGGAACGCGAGCCGGTGGACCTGTCGAGGCTGGCGGTCGACGCGGTCAGCGACGCGCACGTCTCCGGACCGGACCACCGGTGGGAGCTGGACCTACCCGAGGAACCGGTGATCGTCACCGGCGACGCGGCGCGGCTGCACCAGGTGGTCACGAATCTGCTCGCGAATGCCCGCATCCACACCGGCGCGGGCACCGTCGTGACGGCGCGGCTGAGCGCCGAACCCGGATATGCCGTGATGCAGGTGATCGACGACGGGCCCGGGATTCCGCCAGCCCTGCAATCGGAGGTGTTCGAACGCTTCGCGCGCGGTGACACTTCGCGCTCCCGCAAGGGAGGCAGCACCGGTCTGGGGCTGGCGATCGTCTCCGCGGTCGTGCGGGCGCACCAGGGGACCATCACGGTGGACAGCGCTCCCGGTCGCACCGAATTCACGGTGCGATTGCCGCTCAGCGATTAGCTGGAACAGTTCACCTCGATTTCGAACGGCTTGCTCACCGGCTGCATGGGGTTTGCCATGTCCACCCCCGTGGCCGTGCCGGTGATCGTGTAGCCCGTGCCGTTCCTGGTCGCCGAGGCCCTGCCCTGGCCGGTGCCCGGTGCATAGCCGAGCGTCACCCCGTTGACGTTGCCCAGCCCGACGGACTTCACCTCGGGCGGGTTGCCGTCGGTGAGCACGGCCGCGATACCGGTGGCCGCGCCCCCGATCGCAATGGTGATCGTGCTGCCTGCGGTGCTGCACACCGTTGTGCCACTGACTTTTTGGTCCTTGCCGTCGATGACGACCTTGGACCCGGCCGACGCGCCGGAGCTCGCCGGCGAGCTCATACCCGAGCTCGGCCCGGAACTGCCCGTCGTCGACTTATTGCTCGAACAACCGGAAATTCCTGCCGCCAGAATCGCCGCCCCGGTTACCGCGACCGCCAGTCCACGCTTCACCCGTGCTCCTTTGCCCGATGTTTGCGGTCCTTTGCTCTTGGGGACCTTTCGGGGAGTATGCGGGTGTGCGGGAGCAAAGACCAGGGCCTGAGGGAAACTCTTTGCGTGTTCATGAGTTGCCGGACCTGACACGCTGTGGACGTGACACGCTGTGTCCGTGACTCACAAACCCCCCACCGCGATCATCGAGGCGGCGCATCGCCAACACGTTCTGCCCTTGGCGGACACGACTGATTTCGGTGACGCGGACCGTGGCTTCATCGCGGCCTTGTCCCCGTGCGTCGTCAAAGCGGACGACGGTCGCGTCGTGTGGGACAACGACGCGTACGCCTTCCTGGGCGGCCCAGCGCCGGCGACGGTGCACCCCAGCCTGTGGCGGCAGTCGACCCTGGCCGCCAAACAGGGCCTCTACGAGGTGGTTCCGGGCATCTACCAGGTGCGTGGTCTGGACCTGTCCAACGTCACCTTCGTCGAGGGCGACACCGGGATCATCGTGATCGACCCGCTGGTGTCCACCGAGGTGGCCGCCGCGGCCCTGGGGCTCTACCGCGCTCACCGCGGCGGCGAGCGGCCCGTCGTCGCGGTCATCTACACCCACAGCCACGTCGACCACTTCGGCGGCGTCCTGGGCGTCACCTCGCAGGCCGACGTGGACGCCGGCGCGGTCGCGATCCTGGCCCCGGAGGGGTTCATCGAACACGCGGTGCAGGAGAACGTGTACGCGGGCCCGGCGATGACCCGGCGCGCGACGTACATGTACGGCACATTGCTGCCGCGCGGACCCCGCGGCCAGGTTGGCTGCGGGCTCGGGCAGGCCCCGTCCACCGGCGAGGTGGCCGTCATCGTTCCGACGCTGGTCATCCGGCGCACCGGCGAGAAGCACACCGTCGACGGCGTGGAGATCGAGTTCCAGATGGCGCCCGGCACCGAGGCGCCGGCCGAGATGCACTTCTACTTTCCTGGTTTCCGCGCGCTGTGCATGGCCGAGAACGCCACCCATAACCTGCACAACCTGTTGACTCTGCGCGGCGCGCTGGTCCGCGACCCGCGCGCGTGGTCGGGCTATCTCACCGAGGCGATCGACGCCTTCGCCGACCGCGCCGACGTGGTGTTCGCCTCCCATCACTGGCCGACCTGGGGACGCGAGCGCATCGTCGAGTTTCTCTCGCTGCAGCGCGACCTGTATGCCTACCTGCACGACCAGACGCTGCGGTTGGTCAACCGCGGGTACACCGGGGCCGAGATCGCCGAGATGTTCCAGATGCCGCCGGCCCTGGAGCGGGCCTGGCACACCCACGGCTACTACGGGTCGGTCAGCCACAACGTCAAGGCGGTCTACCAGCGCTACATGGGCTGGTTCGACGGCAACCCGGCTCGCCTGTGGCCCCATCCCCCGGAAGCCATCGGGCCCCGGTATGTGGCGGCGATGGGCGGGGTCGACCGGGTGGTCGAACTCGCCGCCGCCGCATTCGAGTCGGGCGATTTCCGTTGGGCGGCCACCTTGCTCGATCATGCGATGTTCACCGACAGCGGTCACTCCGGTGCCCGCGAGCTGTACGCCGATACCCTCGAGCAGCTCGCCTACGGCGCGGAGAACGCGACCTGGCGCAACTTTTTCCTCAGCGGCGCAACCGAATTGCGAGACGGCAACCTGGGCACCGCCACCACCGCGACGTCGCTGTCGCTGCTGGCGCAGCTCACCCCGGAGCAGATCTTCGACGCCCTGGCCATCCGCGTCGACGGGCCGCGGGCCTGGGCACTCGACGTCACCGTCGATGTCGAATTCGCTGACCTTGCGGTCAATTACCGACTCGCGCTGCGCAACGGCGTGCTGGTCCATCGCAAGGTCGCCGCGGACCCGGCGACCGCGTCGGTGACCGTGAGCGTGGACGGCAAGCTCCGCCTGCTGACCGTCGCGATGGGCGACTTAGACTCGCCGGGCCTCCGGATAGCGGGGGACCGGGAGGCGCTGCAGGCGTTTCTCGGCGTGCTCGACGCACCCGACCCGGCCTTCAACATCGTCACGCCGTGACGTCGACGACGACCTTGCCGATCGCCTTGCGGTCGGCGACGTGCCGCAACGCGGCCGCCGTTTCGGCCAGCGGGAATCGGGCGCCGATGTAGGGCCGGACCGTGCCGGCGGCGAACAGCTGCGCCAGCTCAGCCATGTCACGTGCGGCGTCGTCGGGCCGGTCGGCCATGAATGTCCGGATTTCCATGCCGCACAGCGTGATGCCTTTGAGCAGAACCAGATTCAGCGGGATGGACGGGATGGTCCCCGCGGCGTAGCCCAGGGTGACAAACGTCCCGCCGCGGGTCAGGGCGCGCAACGCCGGCTCCGCATACGCTCCCCCGACGGGGTCCAGTACCACGCGCGCGGCGTCCCCGGTCAGCTCGCGGATGCGCGACTTGAGGTCCTCGGAATCGTAGTCGATGACCGCCTCGGCGCCCCGCTGCCGGCACAGCGCGAGCTTGTCCGCGCTGGACGCGGCCGCCAGCACCCGGGCGCCCATGGCCACCGCCAGATCGACCGCCGCCAGCCCCACGCCTCCTGCCGCACCCAGCACCACCACCCACTCCCCTGGCCGCACAGAGGCAATCGAGCGCAGCGCGTGATACGCGGTGCGGTAGGTGACGCCGAACGCCGCTGCCGAGGCGAAGTCGGCACCGTCGGGGATGAGCGTCACCGACCCCGCATCGAGCAGGGCTTGCTCGGCGAAGGCCCCGGTGGGTGTGGTGGCGGCGACCCGCTGGCCGGCCCGGAACGGTGCGCCCGCGCCGACGGCCACCACCTCGCCGGCCAGCTCGCTGCCCGGGACGAACGGGACCGGGATCTTGATCTGGTACTTGCCGGCGATCAGCAGCACGTCGGGGAAGTTGACCGCGGCAGCGTGGACCCGCACCACCAGCTGGCCGCGACCGGGCACCGGGTCGGGCAGCTCGTCGACGACCAGGTCCTCGGGTGCGCCGTAGGACCGACAGACGGCAGCGCGCATCAGCCGGCCCCCAGCTCCTGCAGGCAGAACCGCACCAGGTGCGCGATGTCCTCGGGGCCCGGCCGGTCGGAAGAGCCGACGCAGCGGCGCATGGCGGCTGTGCAGTTGAACGCGGGCTGCCCAGCGGCCGTGCGCGTCACGCCGGTCAGGTGCGAACCGGCGGCCAGGCTAATGGTCAACGAGGTCGCCGTATTTGGCGCGGGCGGCTTCGCGGCGCACGTCCAGCATCTCGCTGGGCCACTCGGCGTCCTCGGCCTCGTACCCCTTGAGCAACATCTTGGCCAGGTTGACCTTGTGGGCCTCGGTGGGGCCGTCGGCCAGCCCGAGCACCACGCCGCCGAGCAGCACATTGACCAGCGGCAGCTGGTCGGTGGTGCCCAGCGCGCCGTGCACCTGGATAGCTCGCATGCCAATCGATTTCAGCACTTGCGACGCCAGGATCTTGCAGGCGGCGATCTCCGGGCGGGCCGCATGCTCGCCGGCGGTGTCGATGAGCCACGCCGCGTGCAGCACGGCCAGCCGGAAGGGCATCAGCTCGGTGTATGAGTCGGCGACAAAGGCCTGCACCAGCTGCTTGTCGGCCAGCGAACTACCCTGAGTGAAGCGGCTTTTCGCGCGCCTGGACATCATCTCGACCGCGCGCTGGGCCACCCCGATCGAGCGCATCGCGTGGTGCAGCCGCCCGCCGGCCAGCCGCGCCTGCAGGATCATGAAGCCCTGCCCCGGTTCTCCGAGCAGCGCGTCCGCGGGCACCCGCACCCCGTCGTAGTGCACCAGGGAGTGACCGGCCTCGTGGGGCAGCGCACCGACCAGGTGGTGGGTGGCCTCGACCCGCAGCCCGTCGGTGCCGGCCGGAATCAGGAACGTCGAGGCACCGCGGTGGACCGGGACGTCGGGGTCGGTGATCGTGACGACGATGAAGAACGAGGCGACCGACGCGTTGGAGGAGAAGTATTTACGCCCCGTGATCACCCAGTCGTGCCCATCGCGGACGGCTGTGGTGGTGAAGACGCGAGGGTCCGAGCCGCCCTGCGGCTCGGTCATCGAAAAGCACGAGAAGATCTCTCCGGACAGCAGCCCCGACAGGTAGCGGTCCTTTTGGTCCCGCGTGCCGAAGCGGGCGATGATCTCTGCGTTGCCGGTGTCGGGCGCCTGGGTGCCGAACACGATCGGCGCCCACGGGCTGCGACCCAGGATCTCGTTGATCAGCGTCAGCTTGACCGCGCCGAAACCCTGCCCGCCCAGGTCGGGACCCAGATGCGGCGCCCACAACCCGTTTTCGCGGACCTGCTGCTTGAGGGGGTCGACGATCCGGCGGCGTTCGTCGTTCAGCGGCAGGAACTCGCAGCCGGGGAACAATACCTCGAGGGGCTCGACCTCCTCACGCACGAACTCGCGGACCCAATCGAGCTTTTTCTCGAATTCCGGCTCGGTGGAGAAGTCCCAAGGCATCCAAGGCTCCTATCGGTTAGGGGATTCCGCCGTCGGCCCGCACGATGGAGCCGGTGGTGAAGCTGGACGCGTCGGACGCCAGGAACAGCGCTGCGCCGACGATTTCGGGCGGATTTCCGGCCCGTCGCAGTGCGAGGTGGGCGAAGGGGTTCTGCGTCGCCGCGTCGAGGTTCCACGCTGTGCTCACGTCGGTGAGAAACGGTCCGGCCATCAGGGTGTTCACGCGGACCGTCGGTCCGAACGCCTGCGCCAGGCCTTCGGTCATCGCGTTGAGGCCGGCCTTTGCCGCGGCGTAGGGAATGATACCGCCATTGGGACGCAGCGAGCCGGTGGAGCTGACGTTGATGATCGAGCCGCGCCCGGCTGCCACCATCTTCTCGCCGACCAGCGCCGACAACCGGAACGGCCCTTTGAGGTTCAGGTTGATTACTGCATCGAACAGCTTCTCGGTGACGTCGGTCAGCGTGTCGTACAGCGGCGACATGCCGGCGTTGTTGACCAGGGTGTCGACCTTGCCGAACCGTTCGTAGGTCGCCTCGACCAGGCCGTCGAGCTGGTCCCAGCGCCCGACGTGCACCTGGTAGGGCATGGCGCAGCGCCCCGTCGCGGCCTCGATCTCCTTGGCGGTCGCCACGCAGTTGTCCAGGTTGCGGCTGGCGATCACCACGTCGGCGCCGCAACGGGCGGCGGCGAACGCGATCTCGCGGCCCAGTCCCCGGCTGCCGCCGGTGATCAGCACAACCCGGTCGGTGAGGTCGAAAAGGTTTTCGGCATAACCCATTTCAGCCCGCCTTCCTCGGTAGCGAGCGGGCCAGCTCGGCGGCGGTGGAGATCAGCTTGGGGATCATCGCCGCGAACGCGTCCTGCACCTTGGGATCCACCTTCCCGGTGCGCACCCCGGCGGCGTACGTCTTCTCCAGCACGATGCCGAGTTTCCAGTTGGCCAGCACCAGGTAGTAGTCGATGTTCTCGGTGGACAGCCCGCTGAGCTTCTCGTAGTGCTCCAGCAACTCGCTGCGGGTCGGCATGCCGTTCATGTCGAGATAAAAGCCGCCGTCGCTGGGGTGTTCGCCGTCGTAGCCCAGCAGCGCCCAGGCGAGGTCGAGCAGGGGGTCTCCGACCGTGGTCATTTCCCAGTCCACGATCGCGGCCAGCCTGGCCGGCGCCCCGCGCGCGAACATCACGTTGGCGAACTGATAGTCGCCGTGCATGATGCCCGCCTCATACGACGCGGGCCGGTTGCGCCGCAGCCAGTCGGCGGCCGCGTCCAGGCCGGGAAGCTCGCGGACCTGGTAGGCGGCCAGAAACGCCAGCCAGCGGTCGACCTGCCGTTCGTGGAATCCGTCGGGCCGGCCGAAGCCCTCGAGGCCCTGGGCGCGCCAGTCCACCCGGCCCAATTTGGCGGCGCCCCCCACCAGCTCGAACGCCAGCCCGCGGCGGGCCGGTAGGTCGACGTCGAACGGCGCCGGCCAGCCGCCGTCCATCGGGCTCCACCCGTCGATCGCACGCATCACGTAGAAAGGCATTCCGAGCACGGTGCCGGTGTCGTCGGCGGCGATCAGCTCCGCGTGGGGCACATCGGTGCCGGACAGTGCCCGCACCAGGCGGATCTCGCGGAGCAGGCCGTCGATGCGGGCGGTATCGGCGCGGGCCCCGGGCATCCGCAGCACCATTGCCTGCCCGCCGCGGTCGATCCGGTACAGCGCGTTCTGCGAACCACCTTTCAGCGGTTCCAGCGATGGTGGCTCGCCGCCGCCCGGGGCGTCGTTGGCGTCGAGCCACCGGCCCAGCACGGCCGCGTCCGGTCCGGTCTCACCGCCAAGACCCATTGCGCACCCCACTCTCCGTGCGGAGAATAACATTCTCCGCACGTCGGGCAACGGGCTCGCCGCCGCATGCGAGGCTTGTCGCATGCAAGTGCTTCTGATCCGGCATGCCCTGCCCCTGCGCAGCGAACCCGGTGAAGGCTCCGATCCCGAGCTGTCGGAAGAAGGGCTGGCGCAGGCCGGGCGCCTGCCCGCGGCGCTGGCCAGGTTCCGTGTCGGCCGCGTGGTGAGCAGCCCCCAGCGCCGCGCAGTGCAGACCGCGGAGCCGGTCGCGGCGGCACACGGGCTGCCGGTCGAGATCGACGATCGGTTCGCCGAATACGATCGCGACCTTCCCCTCTACATTCCCGTCGAACAGATCCGTGTGGAGCGGCCCGAGGAGTGGGCGCGCATGGCCTCCGGGCATCTGCCCAGCGCGGTCGACGAGGACGCGTTTCGCGCGCGGGTGCGTGCCGGGCTCGACGACGTCGTCGCGGCGGCCGACCACGACGACACGGTGGCGGTGTTCGGCCACGGCGGGGTGATCAACGTGCTGCTGCACGAGATCCTGGGCACGGCGCGGTTGCTGTCCTTTCCCATCGACTACGCCTCGGTGACCCGCCTGTTGTTCTCCCGGTCCGGCCAGGCGACGGTGGCCACGGTCAACACCACCGAGCACGTCTGGGACCTGCTGCCCCGAAATCACCGCCGGGTGACCGGCGATGGTAAACAAGTCCGGTGACGTCAGCTGACCAACCCGAGGGCCTCGACCTGGCCGGGCTGGACCGTTATCTGCGGTCGCTCGGCATCGAGCGCGACGGCGACCTGCAGGCGGAGTTCATCTCCGGCGGTCGTTCCAACCTGACCTACCGGGTCTACGACGACAAGGCCGACTGGCTGGTGCGGCGCCCACCACTGCACGGCCTCACCCCGTCGGCGCACGACATGGCCCGCGAGTACCGCGTGGTCGCCGCCCTACGGGACACGCCGGTTCCGGTGGCGCGCGCGATCGCGCTGTGCGAGGACGAGTCGGTACTGGGTGCGCCGTTCCAGATCGTCGAATTCATCGCCGGGCAGGTGGTGCGCCGACGCGCCCAACTCGAGGCGCTCAGCCACACCGTCATCGACGGCTGCGTCGACGCGCTGATCCGGGTGCTGGTCGATCTGCACGGCGTCGACCCCGAAGCGGTGGGGCTCGGGGACTTCGGCAAACCCAGCGGCTACCTGGAGCGCCAGGTGCGCCGCTGGGGATCGCAGTGGGAGCTGGTGCGCCTGCCCGACGACCACCGCGACGCCGACGTACACCGCCTGCATGCCGGCCTGCGCGACTCCGTCCCGCAGCAGAGCCGGAGCTCGATCGTGCACGGCGACTACCGTATCGACAACACGATCCTGGATGCCGACGACCCGACCCGGGTGCTGGCGGTCGTGGACTGGGAGCTTTCCACGCTGGGGGACCCGCTGTCCGACGCGGCGCTGATGTGTGTGTACCGGGACCCCGCGCTGGACCTGATCGTCAACGCGCAGGCCGCCTGGACCTCGCCGCTGTTGCCCACCGCCGACGAGCTGGCCGACCGCTACTCGCTGGTCTCCGGATGGCCGCTGGCTCACTGGGAGTTCTACATGGCGCTGGCCTACTTCAAGCTTGCCATCATCGCGGCCGGGATCGACTTCCGCAGGCGGATGTCGGATCAGGCTCAGCGCAAAGGCGCCGAAGAATCCGAGCACGCACCCGAGGTGGTGGCACCCTTGATCTCGCGCGGCTTGGCCGAACTCGCCAAGCTGACCGGTTAGCGGTCCCGCCGGGCGGCCACCGCGTGGTTCTTCTTGGCCGCGCGGCGCAGCTGCGTGATCCGCGCCGTGCCGACGGCCACGGTGATCAGCCCGCCGACGACCGCCGCCAGCAGGATGGCCACTCCCAGCGGCAGGTGCCAGCGCCAGCCCAGGAACGTCAACGCCGTCGTCTCCGTGTTCTGGGTGATGAACACCAGCAACAGGATCAGGATCAGGAAGCCGGCGATCAGCGACGACCACAGCGCGCCGGCGCGGGTGAACCCGATCGCCGGTTCTTTGGGCGGCGCGCCGGACTGGGGCGGCTTGGCGGGCTGGGGCGGCGGCTGGCCGGAGGAGGGCGGGGTGTGGCTGCTCATGTCCACATCTTTGTCCCATCCGGCGGGGAATGAAACCAGCACTGATCCCGGGAGGTGGGGCAGTTGCCGACTCTGCCGCCGCGGACGGCGGCCACGTCTTACGGTAGACGGGTGAACGCAGACCCCCCAGATCCAGACCGACGCGTGTGGCAGGCGATGCTGACCTGGCGCGCGCAAGACGTCCCGCGCATGGAATCGGTACGAATCCAGGTGTCCGGCAAGCGGATCCGGGCCAACGGGCGCATCGTGGCAGCGGCCACGGCGACCAGCCCGGCCTTCGGCGCCTATTACGACGTGCAGACCGACGAGACCGGCGCCACCAAGCGTCTCGGGATGACCGTCACGTTGGCCGAGCGGGAACGGGTGCTCGCCGTCGCCCGTGACGAGGAGAACATGTGGTTGGTGACAGATCACCAGGGTGACCGGCGCGCCGCCTTCAACGGCGCGCTCGACGTCGACGTGGTGTTCAGCCCGTTCTTCAACACGCTGCCGATCCGGCGTCTGGGACTGCATGAACGCGCGGAGTCGGCCTTGCTGCCGGTGGTCTACGTCAACGTTCCCGACATGTCGGTGACCGCGGCCAGCGTGAGCTATACCAGCACCGGGAGCCTGGGCGGCATCAAGTTGCGTTCCCCGGTCGCCGACACCACCGTCCGTGTCGACGACGAGGGTTTCATCGTGGACTATCCCGGGTTGGCAGAGCGGATCTGACCACCCCTCCCGCGCGGCCGGCGGCGGCCAGCTCCTCGCGCCAGTTCTCGGCGCCGACGACGACGGCGACGATGTCGTGGCGCGGGAAACTGGCGTAGCGGGTGCGCGCGGCGTGGCCGGCCTCGACGAGGTCGGCCACCGAGTCGTGGCTCGCCAGCGACTCGCGGGCGTGGCTCAGCAGCTCGATGGCGTGGTCGAGGGTGGGCACCAACCGGGCGGCATTGCCTTCGCACATGGCCCGCACCAGGTCCGGCGCGGTGCCCGCAACCCGGGTGCCGTCGCGGAAGGAGCCGGCGGCAAGGGCGAAGGCCAACGGGACCTCTCCGGCGGTGACGGCGAGGGCCTCGGCGAGCAGGTGCGGTAGGTGCGAGATGGCTGCCGCCGCGGCGTCGTGCTCGTCGGATCGGGCCGGCACCACCAGGGCGCCGCAGTCCAGCGCCAGGGCCGTGACCATCGACCACACCCCGGGGTCGACGTGGTCGTCGACGCTGACCACCCACGGCGCCCTGGTGAACAACCCGGCGTCACCGGCCGCCCACCCCGAGTCCGCGGTGCCTGTCATCGGGTGGCCGCCGACGAAGCGCCGCAGCAGACCGGCGTCGGCGACCTCGTCGTGCACCGCGCACTTGACACTGGTGACATCGGTCAACGGGCAGTCCGGCGCCAGCTCGGCGACGTAGGCGAGCATCCCCGCCAGCGCCGGCACCGGGACCGCGAGCACGATCAACGCTCCGGTTTCCGCCGCGCGGGCCAGCGTCCCGGCGAGGTCGGTGCCGGCGGCGAAGCCGTCGGAGACGGCGGCGTGCGCGCCCTCCACCGATCGGTTGTAGCCGAACACCTCGCGGCCGGCCGCCGCGGCCGCCCGCATGATGGAGCCGCCGATCAGCCCCAGGCCGAGCACGCACACCGGTGTCTTCGAAACGGGGCTCGCCACAGTCCTAGGTTGGCACAGACCCGGACGGCGGTGCCGCCTGCGGCCCGGTTCGTCTGGTCAAGTGGCCAGGTCAACGACTAGCGTAGGCGCCCATGGAAGCACAGCGGGCCTCGGCCCAGGGGCCGTCCGCGGAGATACCGGACGGGTTCGGGGTCGCCGTAGTGCGCGAAGAGGGCCAGTGGCGGTGTTATTCCCTGTCGGCGACGGCCCTGACGAGCCTGAAGGCAGCGGAGACGGAGCTGCGCGAACTGCGCAGTGCGGGGGCGGTGTTCGGGCTCCTCGACGTCGACGACGAGTTCTTCGTCATCCTCCGTCCGGGCCCGTCGGGAACCCGGCTGTTGCTGTCGGACGCCACCGCCGCGCTGGACTACGACATCGCCGCCGAGGTCCTGGACAAACTGGACGCCGACCTGGACCTCGACGACCTCGAGGACTCCGAGCCCTTCGAGGAGGGCGACCTGGCCTTACTGGCAGACATCGGGCTGTCTGATGCGGTGCTGGGGGTCATCCTCGATGAGAGCGACCTCTACGCCGACGAACAGGTGGGCCGCATCGCCCGGGAGATGGGCTTCGCCGACCAGCTTTCGTCTGTGATCGACCGCCTCGGTCGGTGACCGCGAGCGCGGCGGAGCCGGGCGCGGCGGGTCGCCGCCGTCAGGCCCAGTCGGTGACCGCGAGCGCGGCGGAGCCGGGCGCGGACGAGGATCTGATCCGCGCCGCACTGGCGGCCGCCGCGACCGCGGGTCCCCGTGATGTGCCCATCGGCGCGGTGGTCGTGGCGGCCGACGGCACCGAACTCGCCCGCGCGGTGAACGCGCGCGAGGCCCTCGGAGACCCGACCGCACACGCGGAGATCCTGGCCCTGCGGGCGGCCGCTCGCGTGCTCGGCGACGGCTGGCGCCTGGAGGGGGCCACGCTGGCGGTCACCGTGGAGCCGTGCACCATGTGCGCGGGCGCGCTGGTGCTGGCCCGCGTCGCGCGGCTGGTGTTCGGCGCGTGGGAGCCCAAAACGGGGGCGGTCGGGTCGCTGTGGGACGTCGTTCGCGACCGCCGGCTCAACCATCGTCCCGAGGTGCGTGGCGGTGTGCTCGCGCAGGAGTGCGCGGCGCCGCTGGAGGAGTTCTTCGCCCGGCAGCGATTGGGTTGAGCGGCCACCGGTTCGGTAAGCTACTCCACGGTGGCGTGTCCGAGCGGCCTAAGGAGCACGCCTCGAAAGCGTGTGACGGCTAACACCGTCCGAGGGTTCAAATCCCTCCGCCACCGCCATAGCCTGCGGGTTTGCTCAGTAGGTCGGTTAATTCCGATTCACTGAGCGCCCGTGGATGTCACGAGATGTCACAACTCTCAGAAACTCGTTGACGACCCAGGACACGGGAGATGTCACGTCCCTCGCACGGACTGGCGTAATGCGATACCCGCTGCTCACACTGATGGCATGACTGCGATGGGTTCCACGCACATCTGGAACCCCGATGACCTGACCTGCGAGCGTCGTCCTCGTCCCGCTTCTCATACGGGGACGATTGAGCGTGCCTGATGACCTGCTGTTCCCTCGTTCTGCCCGATGGCACCCTGCTTACGGCGGTGTCGCCGACAATTGAGCCGTCGAGTCAGGGATTGAGCGAAGCGGTGGTATCGGGAAGGGAACGTGAATGTCGGATCGGTTGAATGTCGCGGTGATCGGCGAATTCGATGGCGACTTCGCTCCGCACGTCGCCACGAATTTTGCGATAAGCCATTCCGCTATGGTGCTTGGGCTGGAGGTCTCGGTCTCGTGGCTGGGCACTGAACCGTTGGAGGCGGACCTGAGTGCGGTCACCGCTGCTGATGTGTTGTGGTGTGCACCCGGCAGTCCGTACCGCAACATGGCTGGGGCGCTAGCCGCGCTGCGCTTCGGGCGGGAGAACGCGGTGCCGACCTTGGGTACGTGCGGCGGTTGCCAGCACATCATTCTCGAATACGCCCGTAACGTCCTCGGCTTTGAAGACGCGCAGGACGCCAACTACGACCCGTACGGCTCTCGATTGTTCATCTCAGAACTGGCGTGCTCGCTGGCGGGAAAAACCATGCCTGTCAACCTGCAACCAGGATCAGCGGTCGCACGATACTACGGCGCGAGCAGGGTGACCGAACAGTATTACTGCAACTTTGGGCTGAACCCCGCCTACCGGCAGACCCTCGATGAGGGTGGACTGAACATCACTGGGTTTGACGACGATGACGAACCCCGCGTATTTGAGCTGCCCGAACATTCGTTCTACGTCGCCACGCTGTTCGTGCCACAGAATCGCTCCACCGAAGAGGAGCCACATCCGCTGGTGACGGCGCTGTTGTCCGCTGGAGCTGACGGCAAGCTCCATACCGACTTCGGTGATCACCCCGACACGGGTGTGCGAGCACCTACGGGACAGCCTGGCTGCCGTCCTCGTCCACATGGCTCACGCTGTGTACCAGGAAATCGAGATTGAGGGCTTCGTGGTTCGGCTTCGGGCTGAGTGAGACTGACATGACGATATTTCGCTGTCCCGTAACCGTTGGGTTCATGGACTGCACAGTCCGAGGGTGTTGCGCCGACGTTGCACCTGGCGGTGGCGTCCCGATTTCCTGTCCCACAATCGGATTCCCTTATCCGAGCTGTCAGCGCCTTGTGGGACGCTCCTGACATGCTGATCGGATACGCCCGGGTCTCGACCACCGACCAGAACCCGCGACTGCAACTGGACGCGCTCACCGGCGTCGGGGTCGAGCGCATCTTCACCGATCACGGCGTGAGTGGTTCCGTGGCGCGCCGCCCCGAGCTGGACCGCTGCCTGGAACACTTACGCAACGGGGACACCTTGGTTGTCTGGCGGTTGGACCGCTTAGCGCGGAGCTTGCGGAACCTCCTGGAGCTGGTCGAGCACCTGGCGCAGCGCGGTGTCCACCTGCGGAGCCTGACCGAGAGCATCGACACGGGTTCAGCGTCGGGCAGACTGGTCCTCAGCGTGTTCGGCGCGATGGCACAATTCGAGCGAGAACTAATCCGTGAACGAACCGAGGCTGGATTGGCGGCGGCGAAGGCACGGGGAGTCAGGATCGGTCGCCCGAACGCGGTCACTTGCGACCAACTCGCTCAGGCACGGACGCTGGTCGGTGCTGGACACCGCGTTGGTGATGTCGCGCGGACGCTGGGGGTCGGTCGGAGCACCTTGTACCGTGCGCTGGACCGTACTGCTTCGTAGGCAGTCATGGGGGAATGAGGCTATCGCCCCCTGGCGGGGTGTCGGTGCCGCGACGGACGATGGCGGGCATGACCGACCAATCCCTTACCGCCGCCCTGCACCACGCCGTTGCCGATTTCGCCGCCACCGCTGGCGACGGATTCACGGGCGGGTTTTCATATCGGATCGACCTGCACCGTGAGGATGGCAGCGTGCAACCGTTCATCTATACGTCGGACGATGACCACCGCGAGCTGTGGCGTGTACGGGACTGACCTTGACCGCCTGCTGGCGGACATCGCCGACCTGGAATCCGACGATCCGTTCCCATGGTCGGACGCCGCGCGGTGGTCACCGAACCCTGACCCTGACCCCGACCCTGACCCTGACCCTGACCCTGACCCTGACCCTGACCTTGACTGGGCGGACACCTGGCAAGACGACGACCTCCCGCCATACCCGGCGTACACCGATGAATACCTCAGGGAGCCGCCGCCGCCCGTGCCGCTCCCCCGGCGGCGTTCGCGTGCGTCCTGACCTGCGCGGGTCTACGTCCCCTACGCGGTGGTGGTAATTCGCCTGCTACAAGCCTGCGGCACGGTCTTAATCCCACGGCACCACAACCCTTGTCAGAGAATGTCGTGGTTGTAGGCGCGGACGGACCCGAGGACACAGACATTCCTACTGGGGTTGCTGACCATCGACGCGGGCAGCTCCTCCTGCACACCACTACCCGCTGATCACCGACACCGTGCCGCTACCCTGGTTGGTGACATACACGTCGCCAGTGACCGGGTTGACCGCCACCCCGCTCGGATCGATGCCGACGCTGATGGTGGCGGTGACGGTGTTGGTGGACGGGTTGATCACCGACACCGTGTTACCGGCATTGTTGGCGACGTACACATCCCCGCCGGTGACCGGGTTGACCGCCACCCCGCTCGGAGCGGTGCCGACGCTGATGGTGGCGGTGACGGTGTTGGTGGACGGGTTGATCACCGACACCGTGCCGCTACCCTGGTTGGCGACGTACACGTCGTGCCCGAGGTTGACCGCCACCCCGTTCGGATGGGTGCCGACGGTGATGGGTGATCCGGTGACGGTGTTGGTGGACGGGTTGATCACCGACACCGTGCCGCTGTTGAAGTTGGTGACATACACGTCGTGCCCGGGGTTGACCGCCACCCCGCCCGGACCGGTGCCGAGGCTGATGGTGGCGGAGACGGTGTTGGTGGACGGGTTGATCACCGACACCGTGTTACCGAGATCGTTGGCGACGTACACATCCCCGTCGGTGACCGTGTTGACCGCCACCCCGTCCGGACCGGTGCCGACGGAGATGGGTGAGCCGGTGACGGTGTTGGTGGACGGGTTGATCACCGACACCGTGTCGCTGTTGAAGTTGGTGACATACACGTCGTGCCCGGGGTTGACCGCCACCCCGCCCGGACCGGTGCCGACGGTGATGGGTGAGCCGGTGACGGTGTTGGTGGACGGATTGATCACCGACACCGTGCCGTTGCTCGGGTTGGTGACGTACACATCGCCGCCGGGGTTGACTGCCACCCCCAACGGATCGTTGAAGGTGGTGCTGGTGATGGTGGTGACGGTGCCCCCGGCCCCGCCAGCCCCGCCAGCCCCGCCAGCCCCGAAGAATAGCCCGCCGCCGGGGCCGCCGGGGCTGCCAGAAGCGTTGAAGCCCGCAGTCGCCGCCCCGCCCAGACCCCCGGCACCGCCGGTCCCGCTGCCTTCCAGCAGACTTCCCTGACCACCGACCCCACCGGCTCCGCCAGCCACACCCCACGTGGTGCTGGCACCACCGATGCCGCCGTCACCACCGCGACCCCACAACAAACCCGCCGCTCCACCGGCACCCCCGGTACCACCGGGGGTGCCGGTGCTATAGGGGGTGCCGGTGATACCGGGGGTGCCCGACCCGCCAGCGCCGCCGTTGCCGAGCAACCAGCCCCCCGGGGCACCGGACTGCCCAGTACCCGCCGCCCCGGCAGCGCCGTTGACAAAAAGCGAGCGTCCCGTCAGCAGCTTCACCGGGGAGAACACCCCCAACGGCTGAGCGTCGTTGATCAATTCCGACACCACACTATTCGCGGAAGCTGGATTCAGCGTCGTTGCCGCCGAGTGTTCGGCAGCCGTGTAGGCAGCCGACCCCGAAGTGAGGGTCCGCATGAATTGACCGTGGAACGTAGCGGCGTGAGCAATCAAAGACTGAAACTGAAACCCCTGCGTCCCGAATATCTCCGCAACAGCGACAGACACTTCATCGTGAGCCGCCGTCTCCATACTGGCAATGTAGGATCCAGCCTGAGTAGACGCTTCTTCCAAGCGTTGCTGAACAGATAAGAGATCCGCTGCGGCACCGTTTACCGACTCGGGAGCGACGATTGTGAATGACACCACGCAACCTCTACCAGACTGAACCGGCACCCCGACGGCGCGGCGATAGTGGAACGCTACACCCGCTGCGTCAGGCAATCAGCCCCCAGTTATGCATTTCTTAGCGCAGACCCGTAGCAATGTCCGTGGCGCAGTCCGTAGCGCTGGGCGAGGCTTCGCGGAGTCTAAAACGCCGAGTTGAAGCTAGCTTTTTGAACAAGAACATGGTCGCCGACAGGGGCGGGTTTGATCGCCCGTCCGTAGCGGGGGTCCGTATCGGGGCTCGTATGCTTGCACAGGGCGGGAATGGGCGCGCCGGTCAGCCGACTGCCGTGAGCTGACGGTCGGCGGCGTCCAGTTCCCGCGTCGCGCCCCACCCGTCGCGCGTTCACGGTTCGCCATCGGTCAATGCTCCTTCGGGATGCAGCGCTTGACGTGTGCGATGCTCATATCAGAATCGCTGAAGTTGTTGTAGCCCTTCTGAAATGCCGTCAGGGCTTCGTCACCGGCGTAGGCGTACATGCCCGTGTGAGTGAAGTCCTGACTCGCATCGGCAAGGGGTACGCCTTTACCGGCTACGTACATACCGGACAGACAGTCCGCCGCCAGTTCGTGCGCGTAGACGCTGCGGTCGTGCTGACCGAGCTGCGCCTCGACGGTGTGCCCTACTTCATGTGCGATGACTTCACCAACGACATAACGGTGACCTGATGCCTCAGCTTCCAAGCCCTCAGCGTCATATAGGACAACGCCAGCGCAATTGGCTGCGTTGCCCTTCGTAGGCTCTCCATGTGGGCACGTGAATGGAGCAGTTTCTTCTTTCGCCATAGCGCCAGTAGTGATTTCATACATACCCCAGAACCGATTCAAGTCCTCGATGAAGAACTGCACTTCCTCACCGATGTTGTGCACCACAGGCGTGTCCGGTGTGCTAGGCGGGGCAGGGACGTTTGAAGCGTCCGTCTGCATGTGCTTCGCCGTCGCAGACGCGGCGACGGGCTGCCCGTCCACCGCGCGGTCGCATCCAGACAGCGCCAGCGCCAGCGCTGCGAGAGCCGTTGTGGCGTAACGTGTCATTTCCATTCCGGGGGTCTGTTATCGTCGCCGAACTTCGGCTCCTCGGCGGTGTCCCGTCCAAGGAGTCCGCCCTCCACGGACTCCCGCACAGAATCGTGCCCGTGCTGCTTCGGGTCCGCGCTCTTGATGTCAGGGCGAGGCTTGGGCTTGCCGCCGCCGCCCGCACCACCCGCGCCGCTTCCCATCGGACCCCCCATCATGCCGCCCTGCTGCGGCTGTGATGGGGGCGCTTGACCCGCTCCGCCGCCTACGGCTGGGCGATTGATACCCGAGACATCCGCGCGGGTGTGCATACCGTGCGCGGTCGTGCCACGGTCGAGGGCTGCGCCCGCCGCAACGCCCGCCGCCGCGCCGTCAGCGCCTGCGCCCGACAGGTCGGTCTTCAAGCCGTCCAGCGGGTCTTTGCCGTCGTCCTTCTTGCGGTCGCGGGGCGAACCCGCCCCGGCCATCGACGGCATGGCGGGATAGCCGCCGCCCGCACCGCCGCCCTGCGGCATCTGCGGCGGTGCCATCATCGGCTGCTGCGTCATCGGTGGCATGGCGGGCTGTCCAGTAAGCATGGGCTTGAGCGCGGTGCCGCCATCGTCCGCGCCCGACAGGGAAGTGCCTGGGTCGGGTGCGGGCGTGGGCGTGAGGTCGGGCATTACCAAAGGCAGAGGAACATTGGTGCCTCCGCTACCTCCTTCACCGAAGGACGGCAGGGCTGGCATCTCTACCCCGTCCAGTGCACCTTCCGTGGGTTCCGTCGCCTGGCGGTGGCGTTCTTTCGCCTCGTCGTGCTGCTTTTTCGCCGCCGCCGCGTCCTGAACCGTGTGCGCCCGCTGTTCGCCCTGTGGAAGAGAGCGGGCGTGGTCTGCTAGGCGTTGAATCTCTTGCACACTAGGGGATTTCGCGAACTCAACATCCGCCGCGTGTTGCACGTCGCACGCCTGTTTGACCTCATGGCACACAGTTTGCAAACCCTGGAGGGCTTGCTGATACTGCGCAAGTTTGGCGTTCAGAGCGTCGAACGTCTTGCCGCTTCCCTCATCGAGCTGCTGGAAACGGACAGTTCCCAAACCGTCCCCGAGGTCAGCGTACGCCACCGACGCGGTGTGGAACGCGAATTGTCCACTGCTACTTGGCATAGTTTGGGTGCCCTCCTAGATTGATTGGACCGGAAGCTTGGACATGGACTGTTTGCTCTCGTCCTCGGTGGTGTCGTGGTTCTCGGCAATCCACATGAGCGCCGCCGCGTCGCTGTTGAGCTGTGTGATGAGCTTGTTGATTTGCTCGCTGAATTTCCCGCCAACACGTTCCACCCCGGACACCGCACCGAGGTAGATGGGGGCGGGATCGTGAGTTTCGGTGAACGCTGACGCTTCCCGTTCAGCGGTCGCGCTGAGGGTGATGGCTGCCCTCGCGTTGGGACGCAACGACTCGGCGTGCTGTTGTAATTCCCGCGCGGCGGCGCGAAGCACTTCAGAGTCAACGTCGATGACCCCGAGTTGGCTCTGCAATTTCTTGCCCGCGTCGGCGTTGGGCTTGGGGGCGGTCATTTCCCGCCCTACTCCTTCTCCACTTTCGTCAGCCAACTCCAGACGGTTCGCTCGACCACACCTAGCTCCCGAGCGATCCGGCTGCATGGATATGCACGAACACGATGAAGCTCTCGTGCCACTTCGGCGCGCTCATCCCACGCCGAACGGAACGCCGCGCGGTGGTGATTCACCTGTTCATGGACCTGAGCCAGCCGTTCGGCGAGGGCTTGGGTGTCCTCGTCCAGGGTCGTCAACTTGAGCATGGTTATACGCTATCACGAATAGTTACACATCACAATTGCCACGGCGTGCGTCGAGGCTGGTCTGCCGGGTTTGGCGGTTTGCTGTTAACGACGTGTCAACGTGCGCAGAAGATGGGTTTCCTTAACAGGGGTGGAAGCGGGTTACGGAAATGGGAGCGAGGCATCAGGATGGCACCTCGTCTGACAGGTGACTGTTGTGGTCAGGGCAGGCTGTCCACGATCCTCATGGTCTCCACCGCGACGGTCGTGACTTTCTTGATGAGGTCCACGATGTAGGTCGGGTCGCCGTGCTCGTCGCACCAGTCGTTGGGGTTGTTGACGATGCCTGAGTCCTTATCGGTGTGGACTTGGTAGCGGTCGATGATCCAGCCCAGCGCCGACCGCGACCCGAGCAGGTAGCGTTCGGCATCCTCGGGGATGCCCGCGATGGTGACGTTCGGGTTGTAGATGATCGCGGTGTGGTCGGTCTTCGACTTCCACTTCATCTTCTCGACCCGCCAGGTCTCACGGTCAGTTTCGTTGACGCCGTTCTTGATCTGCACGTCCAGCGAGTACGGTGCGGCGGTCTCGTAGTCGGCGTGCAAAACCAGAAGCTGCCGCCCCGCCGAGGCGAACGTGTCAAAGTCGTCGCGTGACTTCGGTGTCGGGATACGCGGCAGCATCTTTTTCAGGTCGGCGGCGTACTCGGTCCGGTAACTCGGTGAGTGCAGCAACCCGTACACGAACTCGAAGATGTCGTCTTTGGTGATGTCGTCGCCCAGCGCCGCGCGGTACAGGTTGTGGATGGCGTCGGTGATGTTGTCGATACAGCGGTAACCCCACTCATCGACCTCGCCCCCGCCCGTTGAGATGTCCAACTTCCCGTCGTCGGCTTCAACCTTCTCGTAAGTGAAGCGCGGGAAGAACTGACCGTTCTGCCCCGCCCCAAGCATTTGTACGTCGGGAAGCTCTCGTGTTGCCAGTAGTGAGAACTCTGCTGTCCCACCGACGCCAATGGCGTAGAAGCCGATGTTGCGGTGGTTGGGTGTAGGGAACATCGCCGGAAGTTTCGACCGCTCGTGGTTCAGGTATTTGTCGAAGTAAACGTGCTCGGTATCGAATGGTCTATAGGTTCCGACCAGATAACCGCTCTCTGACACGCGAACATTGGTGTTCTTTGCGAGGTGAGTTCTCAAGCTTCTAGACCACTTGATGCGGGATGGGTCCGATGCGCCTGGCGTGGCGGCGAGGAATCGGGTGACGGCTGCTTCGTCGCGTTTGGTGATGCCGTGGTCATTGCAGTAGTTCTGGAAAGGTTCTTTGAGGCTGTTGTAGTTGTCGATGAGGCGCTGAACGGAGTTCTTCACCGTCGCGGCGGAGTAGCTGTACACCCAGGCGTCGCGGTTGGTCTGAAGCCCGGCAGAGAACGTCTGGAACACGACGGTCTGCCCGGTTTTCGCCTTCTTGTCTCCGATGGCAGGGTAGGTGCCGTAGTTTTCGTCGCGCTGGTTGATCCAGTCGCCGTGCTTGTTCGGCGTGATGGTCTGCCAGCCCACGGCGTTGAGGTCGTCGGTGTCGAGAATGCGGAGTTTGTCGTCGCGGGACAGGTAGTCACCGATGTCACGGTAGTGAAGGGTGCACGGCGCGTTCGATGTTGGGTCTTTGACCCCGACGAAGATGGCGATGGTTGCTTGTGAGCCCGCACCAAAAATCTGACCGCCCTCGTTTCTCCAGTTGGGGCTTCGCATGTTGCCGCGCAGGTTGTAGACGTAGATGTGGGAGTAGTCGTTGGCGAGGGATAACCGCATCCCATCGGCGGTGTTGCTGTTGAGCCAGCCGCCGTTGGACACGAACGCGACGATGCCCTGATCGCCGATTCGGTTGGTCGCCCAACGGAACGCGCGGATGTAGGAGTCATAGAGGCTGTTCTTGTTGGTTGCGGTCGAGCGTTTGACGTAGGTGTTTTCAATCCATTTGTCGAGGCTGGGGTATTTGATGTTGGCGTTGTTGTCGTTGGCGCTGCCTTGCCCGACCGAGTACGGGGGATTCGCCACGATCACATCAATTTTGGTGCTCAACTGCGTGGCGATGCGCTTGTTGTTCTGCGGGAACATCTCGTTGTCCATGGTGTCGTCGGACTCGTGAATCTGGAAGGTGTCGGCAAGGACGATGCCGGGGAACGGCTCGTAGTCGTCGGCTGCGGTTTTGCCCATCAGGGCGTGGTAGGTGGACTCGATGTTCACCGCCGCGATGTAGTAGGCGAGCAGCATGATCTCGTTGGCGTGCAGCTCAGTGCCGTACTTGCGGGCAAGGTCTTTCGGCGTGACCAAACCCGTCTGCATCAAACGAGTCAGAAACGTTCCCGTGCCGACGAACGGGTCGATGACGTGCACATTCTCATCGGTCAGCCCCTTGCCGAAGTGTTCGCGTGACACGGTGTCAGCGGCGTGCAAAATCCAATCCACAACCTGCACAGGGGTGTAGACGATGCCCAGCGCCTCAGCCTGTTTGGCGAATCCGATCTTGAAGAATCGTTCATAGAGGTCTGCGATGACTTGCTGCTTGCCCTCGGCGCTGGTGACCTCGGAGGCGCGGATGCGAACCGAGTCGTAGAACTTCTCCAGGTCGCTGGTTTCTGATTCCAGACCGCTGCCACCGAGTGTGTCCACCATCCGCTGCATGGTCCGCGATACCGGGTTACGCGAAGCGAAGTCGTGTTCGGAGAACAACGCATCGAACACCGGCTTGGTGATGAGATGCTGCGCCAACATGCCCACCGCGTCGGCTTCGGTGATGGCGTCATTGAGGTTGTCGCGCAATCCCTTCAGGAAGCGCTCGAACTCTTTGACGACTTTCTTGTGGCTCTTCTGCCGTAGTCGTGGGTCTGTGACCAGGGGGCTTGTGGCCCAACGCCGTGTCCTGCTTACGTTTTGGACTGTTATCGGGTTCAAGACGAAGGAGGGTGTACGGCGTTGGGTAAATCCAGGGTATTCGCGACGGTCCTCGGTGGCCAGGACATGGTCATCGAAGACGTGATGATCGAGGCCGAGACCTCGCGCGGAAAACAGCCGGTGACCAGCGAGGTGCTGGTGTTTGAGGTGCGGCCCAAGGCGAACCAGGCCAGCCGGTGCTCGCGGTGCCGCAAACGCTGTGCGGGCTATGACGGCGGGGACGGGATCAGGCGCTGGCGCACCCTGGATCTGGGGACGACGAAGGCCTATCTGCAGGCCGCAGCGCCGCGGGTAGCCTGCCCCGAGCATGGAGTGGTGGTGGCCCACCTGCCCTGGGCGCGGCCCGGGGCCCGTCACACCTGGGCGTTTGAGGACACAGCCGCGTGGTTGACCGCGCACGCCGCGATCAGTGTGGTCGCGGTGTTTTTGCGGGTGGCCTGGCGCACCATCGCCGCGATCGTGGGCCGGGTGGTCGCCGATGGCCGCGACACCAACGACCTGCTGGCCGGGTTGACCCGCATCGGCATCGACGAGATCGCCTACCGCAAAGGCCACCGCTATGTAACCTGCGT
>NZ_JBYCLC010000299.1:0-12594 GCF_057473685.1 Mycobacterium sp. TH-M116
GGGTCTGGGTTTTTTCTTCTTTTCTGGTTCCACCCCCCCCCCACCTCCCCCCCCCGCCCCCCCCCGCCGCGATGACCCAGCCGGATCCTCCGCCGGGCGCGTCGGCTGTCGAGGCTCGCGAGAGCGCCGACAGTCTCGCTGTCGGCGACGCCGTCACCGGACCGTCGGCCGACGACGGCCAGGAGACGGCACCCGACGGAGGGCAGGACGAGTTCGAGGGCCCGCGCCGGCGGGCCCGGCGGGAACGGGCCGAGCGCCGCGCCGCGCAGGCGCGTGCCACCGTCATCGAGGAGGCGCGCCGCGAGGCCAAGCGCCGCGCCGGCGGGCGCGCACCAGCCCAGCCCAAACCCGTGGCCCGGGGTGTCGTCCAGGGCCTGAAAATGCTGCTTGCCACGGTCGTGCTGGTAGTTGTCGGGATCGGGCTGGGGTTGGTGCTGTATTTCACGCCAGCGATGTCGGCCCGTGACATCGTGGTCAGTGGAACCGGGGCAGTCACCCGCGAAGAGGTCCTGGCGGTGGCGCGGGTGCGGCCAGGAACGCCGCTGCTGCAGATCAACACCAAGCAGGTCGCCGACCGGGTGGCCACGATCCGGCGGGTGGCCAGCGCCCGCGTGCAGCGGCACTATCCCTCGGCGCTGCGGATCACGATCGTCGAGCGGGTTCCGGTGACCGTCGTGGACTTCCCGGACGGTCCGCACCTGTTCGACCGCGACGGCGTCGACTTCGCCACCGCGCCGCCGCCACCCGCGCTGCCCTACCTCGACGTCGCCAGCCCCGGGCCGGGCGACCCGGCGACCAAGGCCGCGCTGCAGGTGTTGACCGCGCTGAGCCCGGATGTGGTGGCCCAGGTCAGCCGCGTCGCGGTCCCCTCGGTGTCCTCGATCACGCTGACGCTGGGCGACGGCCGGGTGGTGATCTGGGGGACCACCGACCGTACCGGGGAGAAGGCCGAAAAGCTCGCCGCGCTGCTGACCCAGCCGGGGCGGATCTACGACGTGTCCAGCCCGGACCTGCCGACCGTCAAGTAGCGCCGTGGCGAATACGGCCCCGGCGGCACGCATTCCCGGGAGAAAAAAACCGTGTCGCGCGTCGGCGCGCCTGCGGGGTTAGCGGGCGTCGTACCCATACCGTTCTGTTTGCGCGGGACTACCTGACATAACTCTAAGCCTGAAGTAGAGGTTAAGGGTTTGCCAGGCGGGCGCCCCGCCACAATCCGGAGCAGCCTACGGGGAGACCCCCGGCCGGGACACCAGCCCATCAGGGAGGAAAACGAATGATGACCCCCCCGCACAACTACCTCGCCGTCATCAAGGTCGTGGGTATCGGTGGCGGCGGTGTCAACGCCGTCAACCGGATGATCGAACAGGGTCTCAAGGGCGTGGAGTTCATCGCGATCAACACCGACGCGCAGGCGTTGTTGATGAGCGACGCCGACGTCAAACTCGACGTGGGCCGCGACTCGACGCGTGGGCTCGGCGCCGGTGCCGATCCCGAAGTCGGCCGGAAGGCCGCCGACGACGCCAAGGACGAGATCGAAGAACTGCTGCGCGGGGCGGACATGGTGTTCGTCACCGCCGGCGAAGGGGGCGGGACCGGCACCGGTGGCGCCCCCGTTGTCGCCAGCATTGCCCGCAAACTGGGCGCGTTGACCGTCGGGGTTGTCACCCGGCCGTTCTCTTTCGAGGGCAAGCGGCGCAGCAATCAGGCCGAGAACGGCATCAGCGCGCTGCGCGAGAGCTGTGACACCCTCATCGTGATCCCCAACGACCGACTGCTGCAGATGGGCGACGCCGCCGTCTCGCTGATGGACGCCTTCCGCAGCGCCGACGAGGTGCTGCTCAACGGCGTGCAGGGCATCACCGACCTGATCACCACGCCTGGCCTGATCAATGTCGACTTCGCCGATGTCAAGGGCATCATGTCCGGCGCGGGTACCGCGCTGATGGGCATCGGCTCGGCCCGCGGTGAGGGCCGCTCGCTCAAGGCCGCCGAAATCGCCATCAACTCGCCCCTGCTGGAGGCCTCGATGGAGGGCGCCCAGGGCGTGCTGATGTCGATCGCCGGCGGAAGCGACCTGGGCCTGTTCGAGATCAACGAGGCGGCGTCGTTGGTGCAGGACGCCGCACACCAGGACGCCAACATCATCTTCGGCACCGTGATCGACGACTCGCTCGGCGACGAGGTGCGGGTCACGGTGATCGCCGCCGGCTTCGACGCCGCCGGACCGGGCCGCAGGCAGGTTGTGGGTGACGCCGCCGACGGCAGCGCCGCGGCCGGTGGCGGCGGGTCCCACCGGATCGAGTCGGCGAAGGCGGGCAAGCTCAGCTCGACGCTGTTCGAGCCGGTCGACGCGGTCAGCGTGCCGCTCCACACCAACGGGTCGACACTGAACATCGGCGGCGACGACGACGACGTCGACGTGCCGCCCTTCATGCGCCGCTGAAGCCGTGGAGGTCACAATGCGGTCCCGACCTCCACAGACAATGGTGTCGGGGTCGCTTGGCGGCCAACGTCTTCCGGATACTGGTGGAGTGAGCCTTCGGATCCGGCGACTGACGACCACCCGCGCCGGCGGTGTGTCCAAGCCGCCGTTCGACACCTTCAACCTCGGCGACCACGTCGGCGACGACCCGGATGCCGTCGCGGCCAACCGGACCCGCCTGGCCGCGGCCACCGGCCTCGGTGCCGACCGGCTGGTGTGGATGGACCAGGTACACGGTGACCGCGTCGAGGTCGTCGACGGACCGCGTGACGCCGCCGTCGGCGAGACCGACGCGTTGGTGACCGGCACGACCCGGCTGGCACTGGCGGTGGTGACGGCCGACTGCGTGCCGGTGCTGCTGGCGGACGCGCGTGCCGGCGTGATCGCGGCAGTCCATGCCGGTCGGGCGGGCGCGCAGCGCGGTGTCGTGAACCGCGCCGTGGCGGCCATGCAGCGCCTGGGCGCGCGCCCCCCCGACATCTCGGCGCTGCTGGGCCCGGCGGTCAGCGGGGCCAACTACGAAGTGCCCGCCGCGATGGCCGACGAGGTCGATGCGGCGCTCCCGGGCAGCCGCACCACCACCTCGGCCGGAACTCCGGGGCTCGACCTGCGCGCCGGGATCGTGCGCCGGCTTCGTGACCTGGGCGTCACGTCGATCGACGTCGACCCGCGCTGCACTGTGGCCGACCCGATGTTGTTCAGCCACCGCCGGGATGCGCCGACGGGCCGGCTGGCGTCACTGGTCTGGATGGAATGACTGCCGTGGCGGGGGACATGACGGTACCGGGCTACGGCGGCGCCCGCGAAGCGGATTTGACGCACGCTCTGGCCGCCGTGCGGTCGCGGCTCGCGGCGGCGGCCGACGCGGCGGGCCGCAACATCGCCGACATCGAACTTCTCCCGATCACCAAGTTCTTTCCCGCCACCGACGTCGCGATCCTGGCCCGCCTGGGCTGCCGGGCCGTCGGCGAGTCGCGGGAACAGGAGGCTTCGGCAAAGGTGGCCGAACTCGCCCGGCTCGCGGTCCTCTCGCCGCGCGCGGTGTTGCCGCCCATCAACTGGCACATGGTGGGCCAGATCCAGCGCAACAAGGCCCGATCGGTGGCCCAGTGGGCGCACACCGCGCATTCGATCGACAGCGCGCGGCTGGTGACCGCCCTCGACCGGGCGGTCACCAGGGCGCTGGCGGACGGGGGTCGGCAGCAGCCGCTACGCGTCTACGTCCAGGTCAGCCTCGACGGGGACGTGTCGCGCGGCGGCGTCGACATCGGTACCCCTGCAGCGGTGGACGAGCTGTGCGCGCAGGTCGCCGGCGCCGAATCCCTGGAACTGGTCGGGCTGATGGCCGTCCCGCCGCTGACCTGGGAACCCGAGGCGGCTTTCGATCGGCTCCAGGCGCAACATCGGCGCGTTCTACAGTCGCATCCCGAAGCGGTCGGGCTGTCGGCCGGAATGTCGGCCGACTTCGAAATCGCCGTCAAACATGGTTCGACGTGTGTGCGTGTCGGTACCGCGCTATTGGGTCCACGGCCGCTACCGTCACCCTGAGTAGTCACTGTCGTCACATCTTCATCACAGACAACACCATTGCGAGAACCTTCCCAGGGCTAGAAGGGGTCACCACGATGAGCACACTGCATAAGGTCAAGGCCTATTTCGGCATGGCCCCGATGGAGGATTACGACGACGAGTACTACGACGACCGTGCGCCCTCCCGCGGTTTCCCGCGCCCGCGCTTCGACGACGGGTACGGCCGCTATGAGGGGCGCGACTACGAAGATCTCCGGGACCCGCGCGGCGAGCCGGCCGACTATGCGCCACCCGGGTATCGCGGCGGGTATGCGGAGGAGGCCCGATACGGTTCGGTGCACCCCCGCGAGTACGAGCGTCCCGACGTGCCCCGGCAACAACGCTTCGGTTCGTGGCTGCGCAACTCCACCCGAGGAGCGCTGGCGATGGACCCGCGCCGGATGGCGATGCTGTTCGACGAGGGCAGTCCGATGTCGAAGATCACCACGCTGCGTCCCAAGGACTACAGCGAGGCCCGGACCATCGGCGAGCGGTTCCGCGATGGCACCCCGGTGATCATGGATCTGGTCTCGATGGACAACGCCGACGCCAAACGGCTGGTCGATTTCGCGGCCGGCCTGGCGTTCGCGCTGCGCGGCTCGTTCGACAAGGTCGCGACCAAAGTGTTCCTGCTGTCACCCGCCGACGTCGACGTGACGCCCGAGGAGCGCCGGCGGATCGCCGAGACCGGCTTCTACGCCTACCAGTAGCGCCGGCCGCGGCGTGGTGCGGCCGGGTCGCGCAGCCCGCCAGGACGGACCGCGCTCGACTCAGATGTGTTCCCGCGGCCGCAGTCGGTACGCTGACGTTGACCGTCAAGTGTGCGGCACTTGACATCTCATCGGTAAGGTCGGGTCTTTCGTTGGTTCTGTTCTTTCAGATTCTCGGGTTCGCGCTGTTCATCTTCTGGCTGCTGCTCATCGCCAGGGTGGTCGTCGAGTTCATCCGCTCGTTCAGCCGTGATTGGCATCCCACCGGCGTCACCGTGGTGATCCTGGAGATCATCATGTCGATCACCGATCCGCCGGTGAAACTACTGCGCAGGCTGATACCGCAGCTCACCATCGGCGCGGTGCGATTCGACCTGTCCATCATGGTGCTGCTGCTCGTCGCCTTCATCGGGATGCAACTGGCGTTCGGCGCGGCCGCGTCAGCAACGCTCCCCTAGTGGCCGAATCGGCGCTCGAATCCGGGTTCCGGACGGGCGACGGTTCGGCGACGCTTTAGCCTCGATTCGGCGCCGGCAATTTCAAATTTCCCCGGGTTGGGATTTCATTGGCGTCAATGTCAGAAATCCGTTCCAGTTTATTGGCCGAATCGGCAACGTTCGGTTCTGGTGTGACAGGATGGGCGGCAGTTGCACGACGGGTAGCACTCCGTTCTACACTTTCCAGAACGTTTGACAGGTACTTGAGGGGACGAAACAATGCCGCTGACACCAGCCGACGTCCACAATGTGGCGTTCAGTAAGCCACCCATCGGCAAGCGGGGCTACAACGAAGACGAGGTGGACGCCTTCCTCGACCTCGTGGAAGGCGAGCTGACACGGCTCATCGAAGAGAATTCCGATTTGCGCCAGCGGATCGAGGAACTCGATCAGGAGCTCGCCTCCGGTGGCGGCGCCGGAACAGCGGTGGCGTCCCAGCCCACTCAGGCGATTCCCGTCGCCGAGCCCGAACCCGAGCCGGCCAAGCCGGTGCCTGTCGTGGCCGCTGCGCCCGCGGAATCGGGTGGCAGCAACGAGGAGCAGGCCATGAAGGCCGCCCGCGTGCTGGCCTTGGCGCAGGACACCGCCGACCGGCTCACCGGCACGGCCAAGGCCGAATCGGAGAAAATGCTCACCGATGCGCGCGCCAACGCCGACCAGATCCTCGCCGAGGCCCGCAACACCGCCGAGACCACCGTCGCCGATGCCCGGCAACGCGCCGAGGCGATGCTGTCCGACGCCCAGACCCGCTCGGAGGCGCAGCTGCGCCAGGCCCAGGAGAAAGCCGACGCGCTGCAGGCCGACGCCGAGCGTAAACACTCCGAGATCATGGGAACCATCAACCAGCAGCGCACGGTGCTGGAAGGCCGTCTGGAACAGCTGCGCACCTTCGAACGCGAGTACCGCACGCGGCTCAAGACCTATCTGGAATCTCAGCTCGAGGAGCTCGGCCAGCGCGGATCTGCGGCCCCCGTCGACTCCAGCGCCGACTCCGGCGGGTTTGACCAGTTCAACCGGGGCAAAAACTAGCGGACCCGCACGGTTGGCGCACTCGAGCCAACCTGTACCTGAAACGTCCCCTCGTCAGCTGGAGGATGACCGATGCTGATCATCGCGTTGGTGTTGGCCCTCGTCGGGCTGGTCGCGTTGGTGTTCGCGGTCGTGACCAGCAACGAGCTGGTGGCGTGGGTGTGCATCGGCGCCAGTGTCCTGGGCGTGGTGCTGCTGATCGTCGACGCGCTGCGGGAACGCCAGCAGCGTGCTGCCGGCGACGAGGAGGGCGACGAGCCTGCCGCGAACGAAGAGGGCGAGTACGTCGACTACCCGGAGGAAGGTGCGGACGAACGGCCTGCCACTGCGGGTGCCGCCGATGCCAACGTCACGGAGTCGTTCGAGGAAGCCGGCACCGACGCATCCGTAGCCACCGACGGCCGCGGCGACGAGCCGGCACCGTAGCCACCGCGGGCCTCAACCGGGCGGTGCGCCGAGAAGTTCGCGGACCCGTTTATCGCCACGATCGTCTGTGCTCCGCCCAGTGCGCACCCGCGGCCCGTGGGTCGACCGTTCGGGATGGTGCCCGAAGGGCACTTGGCCGCTTGCGACACGGGTCGTGACGTGGCGAATCGGTACGTGACCGTCGTCCATGCCGGGCTGACCCGCTCTGATGTCGGGCGGTCGGGCTAGGGGTCGAGTTGGGCGGGGGCGACTCGGCACCCGGCGGCTTGGGCTCCGGTGTGCAGGCGTCGGTCCCACACGGCGACGATCAGGCCGGGTTCACCGACAGCCAACGCGCTGGCCAGATGAACTGCGTCGGCTCCGCGCAGGGCATGGGCTCGGGCGAGGCGGCCGGCGTGCTGTTGAACCGTCGCGGTGAGTTCGACTGGGCGCGTGGCGGCCCAGAAGTCCTCCCAGTCACGCTCGGTTTCGGCGAGCTCGGATTCGGTTAGGTCGTGATTGCGGGCCGCTGCAGCGAGTGCGGCGCGGACTTCGGGGTAGGCCAGGCGGCTGGACAAGGCGGCGTCGCAGCCGTCCCAGAGCGCGGACGCCAGCGCGCTCCCTGTCTCGGTGGTGAGAAGTTTGACGAAGGCGCTGGCGTCGAAGTAGACCAGCGGCACCGGTCAGCGCCGCTGGTCACTGACCCGGTCAGACACCGGCCGTCGCGGTCGGGGCCCGGACCGACCCGCAGCGACGGGCCGCTGCGCGGTGGCCTTGCCAATCACGCCTGCGGCCGTGAGACGCTCCAAGGTGCCTGCGCTGTCCAGCGCAGCCAGTCGCGCGACGGGAATCCCACGGTCGGTGATGACGACCTCACCACCAGCCCGCGCTCGATCGAGCCAATCGCTGAGATGCGCGCGCAACTCGGTCACGGATACATCCACACCTTGAACTGTACACTCATTGAGCCGTGATTTGTACATGTCACTACTGAGTGTGGTGCCGTTCCCGCCGTACGACAGATTTAGGACACAAACGCGATGCCCTGTCGATATCAGCAAACGCAAAAGGTCGGCTCTGATCGAGCTCAGAGTGAGTTTTCTATGTTTTTAACGAACAAGTTGTGTCCGAGGGGGGAGTTGTCCACCTGCGACACGAGTTGAGACCTTCCAACTCGGTCGTTGACGGAACGGTCGATGGCCATCGTAATCAGCTTGAGCTGCATGTATTGCGTAAATGCGTCCTCTGGTCGACTATATATGTGTGAGTGAGATGACGGCTGTGGCAGGTGCGGAGATCCTGGGGGTTTCGGCGCGGCAGGTCGCGCGGCTTGCCCGTGCGGGGGAGTTGACGGTGACGCGGACGGTTGGGGGTGCGTTGTTGTTGGATGGCGCGTCGGTGTATCGGCTGGCAAACCAGGTCCGCCACAATGGGCGCCCATGGACGCCGGCCACGGCGTGGGCGGCGCTCGCGTTGCTCTCCGGCGAGCGTGTGGATTGGCTGGACGCCTCGGCGTTGTCGCGGCTGCGGCATCGGCTGCGGGCCGGCGGCGCGTCGCAGTTGTGTTGGATGACGCGTCGCCGCGCGTCGGTGCTTCGGATGCGTGGGTGGGGCACCGATACCGGGCTGCTGGCCTCGGGAGTCAGTGCATTGCACGATGAGGCGATGTCGCAGCTGTTCGATCTCACGGCTGTCGATGGGCGAGTCGAGGGTTATGTTCGTGCTCGCGATTTGGCCGGCGTGGTCCGCGCGGCCGGGCTTGTCGATGACGTGGGGGGTGACGTGATCGTGCGGGTGGTGCCTGAGGATGCCGGCTACGCGGTCGACCACATCGTAACGGCCGCGGTGGCGGTCGACTTGGCCGAGTCGCTGGACACCCGTGAGTCTGCTGCGGGGATCGGTGTCCTGGAGGATCTGCTCGACCGGTTTCGTTCCGGTGACACCGGCCGGCGCGTGTCGGGACGACGGGACCGATGAGTCCGCAGGCCGAGAATCGACCGCTCTGGCAGGTGGATGCCCCGGCGGGCGGATGGCCATCGCCGTGGCCGCAGCTCGTCGAGATCGCCCACGCCGTCCCCTGCACGCAGTGGACGCTGGTGGGTGGATTGATGGTGCAGCTGCATGCCGTGCGGGCGGGGTTGCCGCTGACCCGCGCCACGCGTGATGTGGACATGATCCTGCACATCGAGACCGGAGCGGCGACATTTGGTGGTGTCCGGCGTGAGTTGGAACGCCTCGGATATCGCCTGCGTGAACCCGTCGGCAGCGGGCCGGTACACCGTTTCGTCCGTGGTGCTGGCGACGGCGAGACGGTCGATGTCATGGTGGCTGATCGCCTTCCGCTCAAGCTTCATCCGAAGGTGTTGCAGCGGAAGGTGTTTGCCGTCCCGGGTGGGACTTCGGCGCTGCGCAAGACGGTCAACTGTGAGGTGACTGCCGGCGCGGGCGCCGTGACGCTCAGCATTCCTGACGTGCTGGGCGCGTTGGTGCTCAAAGGCGCCGCCTACCTGGATGACTCCCGTGATCGCGGTCGCCATCTCGATGACGCGGCAGTGCTGGCCTGCGCAGTGACCGATCCGGTTGGTGATCGCGCTCGGATGATTGGCAGCGACCGCAAACGTATCGCCGCGCTGTGGACGATGCTCAGTGATCTTGGCCATCGATCGTGGATAGCTACGGGGACAAACTCACGACGAGGGCACGCAGCACTGCGAGTCCTGAGCGGCGCCTGACGATCCTGGGTGTTATCAGTGCTTCGAGTGTCCTAGCTGTCTGGAGGAGCTCCTCCCGACAAATCGCTGAGTTGGTTGTATCGCGCAAGTACGTGCTCCAGCGCGGATTGGAGACGATCGCGATGTGCGGGCAGCGTAGGGATCACCCGGTGGAGTTCTCGGCCAACTTTCTTCAAGGCTTCGTGCATGGATAGAAGTACGTAGTTGGCGTGCACGCTGGTGGAGACGAGAGCGTCAGTCGCGGCTAGCGCATTGTCGATATCGTCAGTATGGAGTTGGCACACGATCATCAACGCGTCGAGGAGCACGCCGTTTTCGATTGACTCATTGGCTTCCCGCCATGGGAGTACGTGACGAAGGAGTTCGTCAAACTGCTCCGCTTCGTAGAGACGATTCGCGAGATTGTTCTGTATCGCACCGCCAGGATTCGCAGAGGGGTCACTGTCCGCGATGCCGGCGAGTTCGGTCCGCGCTCCGGCTAATAGCGGCGAATTGCGGTGCAGATCGGTGCGATTGAGGTAGCTGAGGGTCTCGGCGGCGATTACGTAGCCGAACCTGCGTTTCGACTCGTCCGCGCTGGCTGTAGCTTCGCGAACCGCGACCAGGAGTGGGTTCACGAGTGTGGAGACCATCTCCGGGGCTGCCTCGCCGATGGATAGATCGCCGATCATGTTGCTGAGAATCTTGGCTCGGATGAGTCGCGCATGTTGCTCATGCAGCCACGGCGCCAGGTCCTGTGTTGCGGCATGACCGAGTTCAAGTGCCTGCTGCAGCCTGCCACGACTCGCTGCGCACGTGCTGAGCTCGGCGCGCAGAAGTGCCTTTGCGTAGGTGAATACACGGAGACTCTGCCTCGACATCGATGACATCGGCTCGTTCTCCGCGATGAGCGCCAGAAGATCATCGGCGTGGACGCGAAGCTGTTCGACTGCGAAGAATTCGCCTTGGTCGCGCAACTTTCCCAGCCACCCGACAAGGAAGTACATGAATACGGTGCACTGCGACTCTAGATAGTCGTGGGGTACAGCGGCCAAGTATGACCGGCGGAGAATGTCGTGTACGAGGGGATGGACCGCAACCGTCTCACTGACGGGTGTGCGGTTACCTTCCCCGTCGTTCACAACTCGCTGAGCGATGGACTGCGTGCGCAACGCCGACAGAACTCCCCGACGAACAGCTTGATCTACCTCGGTTGGTACCGGGAGGTTCGCAAGATCGACGTAGACTGATTCGTCTGTCGCCTGCAGAATGAAGTTGAGTGGCAACAGTTCTGGTGCAAGCAGACAGCCGATCTCCACGACGGCCCGCGCCGACCTGCCGTACACCTGCCCGGTTCGCGTGCCTTTTGCCAAGCTGCGGGAGGCATGCTGGATAGCTGCAAACGCCGTCGACGGGAAGCCGGGCGGTATCGATGCATCGTCGGCGAGCGCTTCCAAATCGCTGAAGTACTGCAAAGCCAACTCGTCGAGTTGACCCTCAGTGTTCTTGAAGTAGATCGCAGACATGCTCACAGCCAAGGGCACCAGACCCAAACGGACAACAATCTCGCGGATCGAATCGCGGGCACGGTCGAGATCTGCGGGCCCGATATCCGCATACGCTGCAAAGCAATCGATGGCTTCATCTTCGGTGAACTCAGCCACTTCGATAACCGGAGCAGTTGGCCACCAGTTGAGACTGTTATTGGATGCGACGATAATCGAGCCGTAACCTCGCGACGGGATGTATTCCTCGATATCCGTGCGGTTTTGGAGTCCATCGAAGATGAGCAACCAAGGGCCCGGGTGGCGGCCGAGGATGCCGGCGAACACCGGCCCGATTGTCGTGCCAGCTGGGACGGTCTCGTTCAATTGCTCAATCAGATTGCGGATCTGCGGTTCGATGAAGTCAACGTCGCGACAGTCGATCCAACATATGAACGCGTACGAGATGGCTTCAATATGGCAATAGTCCGATGCAAGAACGGTTTTCCCGTTTCCTGTCCGGCCCGCTAACACCACGCGAGAAGGAGTCGACACTTCCTTCGTAAGGTCGAGATGGCTTTGAATCTCATTGAGGTAGCCCAGCCTGGGAACGGTCGACAGATAGTTGGGGATGTTGGTAATCGGTAAGCCCCAATCAAATCCGCCGGCGACTTGCGCGATCGCTGGGTCCGGCATGACGAGCTTGTCGAGGAGATCGAGGGCGGAAATTCTGCTTGGTTCTGTCCCCGCCGCAGCGCTGAAGATGAAGTCGACAAGGATCGAGACCAGCAGCTGGCAGGTGACGGTGCCTGGCGAGCGTCCACGCTCCGCGCGGAAACCTTTGATCAACTCCGTGATTGAGTCGAACAACTCAGCCGTGCTTCGCGAGTCGAAGATGATGCGCGGTTCCGCGGCTCCAATAGGTGCCTGCGGGCCTGACGGCCAGGTGTACTCCGTCCGGCTCGCATAGGTCGTTTGCTCTATCGCCGCGTCGGCCAGGACGGGCGAGAGGGGCTTGTTCGTGAGCAGAATTCTTTCCTCAGCGGGGTGGATCACAAGTCGGTCGAAGACTTCTCCCGCAGCAGCCGGTTGCAGTGGGTGATCATCGGGCTCAGAGGACGACTTCACCTGCATGTTGTGCGATGGCTCGTCGTCAATCTCGACCGCGAAGTCGACTACGTCGTCGTCTTTGCCATCGTCCTTCCTATGCAGCGGCTCGATCACCAGCGTCGCGTGCGGTATGAGAGCGAGGTTATTTCGAAGAAAGCCCAAGACGTATTCGTCCGTTACGAGGTACTGGTACCTGAGACCGAAGGCTGCGATACCACCGCCGCCCAACGCGACCATTCTGCTCCCCGTCGTTGTCAGGTACTTGGTCGCCAGACTATCCACCACAGTCCGGCTGAACCTTGACGTCCGCCAGTATCACCAGGACGCGGCGCATTGAATCGCGGTGAGTCCGGAGACATGTCGAAGCAATTCACGGTCCTCTTGAATCCGTTACTAATCGGCAGGTCTCATCGCCTGCGACCTCGGTGGTCGCATTGGTGAGTTCTTCGCGGCGGTGCTTTCGCCGCCGGCGTTAGTTGTGGGGGTGAGTGTCGGTGGCGAGTGGACGTAAGCAATCACAAAAAATTCGCTCTGATGCAGTTCGGAGCCTATTTACGGACACTGCTAGCTAACAAATTGTGTCCGAGGGGGGACTTG
>NZ_JBYCLC010000300.1:0-1529 GCF_057473685.1 Mycobacterium sp. TH-M116
GCCAGGTCTTGCGGAATGTGCCCGCGCAGCGTGTCGATCGGGATGGCGGTGCTGCCGGTGTAACCCAGTGACCGGCGTTTGACGACGCGCAGCCGAAACGGCGCGTTGTGCGGCGCGCCGGCCAGCCGGTGCCCGTCGTGGTGGGCGTTGATGTCGCGTACGACGATGTCCGGGTGACCCAGCGTCGCGCCACGCAGCACGGTGTGCAGGCTGTCGACGAGGACCTTGTCGCTGCGCCAGTTGACGTCCAGGGTGAAGCGGGCCCCGGCGCTGCGGGCGGCCCTGAGGTAGGTGTAGATGTCGCCGCCGCGGAAACCGTAGATGGCCTGCTTGGGGTCGCCGATCAGGATCAGTGTCGAGTGCCCGCTGAACGCGCACTCGAGTACCCGCCACTGGATGGGGTCGGTGTCCTGGAACTCGTCGACCAGTACGATGCGCCAGCGCCGCCGCATCCGGTCGCGGGCCGGGGAGTCCTGGGCGTCAAGGGCTTTCGCGAGCCGGGTGAGCAGGTCGTCGTAGCTGAGGATGCCCAGCCGGCGCTTGCGGTGTTCGAGCTCGACCGCGACGGCCCCGGCGAAGCGCACCCGGGCCTCGGCGGCGCTGCCCGGCTCGGGATCGAGCGGGCGCAGCTGCGCGCACGGGTCGCCCACCACGGTGCGGGCCAGGTTCAGTGCGTCGGGGTAGGTGAGCACCGGCTCGTCGGCGCAGCGGCCGAACTCCGCGAGGTACAGGTCGTCGACGATCTCGCCGACGAGGTCGTCGAGGCTCTCCTGCAACCGGACGCCGGCGGCGGTATCGCCGGCCACGCCAAGCGATTTCAGCACCGAGCCGCAGAACTCGTGGGTCGTGGCGATGGTGGCCGCGTCGAAGTTCGCCAGCGCGTCGCGCAGCCGCGCCCGCCGCAGGGCCCGTTCGTCGGCGTCGGCGCCCAGCAGGTGGCCGACCAGATCGCTGCCGGGCGGCACCCGCCCCTCCAGCGCGTCGATCGCCTGCACGATCTGGTCGCGCACCCGTTCGCGCAGTTCCCGGCCGGCGTTGCGGTTGAAGGTGATCAGCAGCATCTCGTCGAGCGTCGCGCCGTTCTCGGCGAGGTAGCGGGTCACCAGACCGGCGAGCGCGAACGTCTTGCCGGTGCCGGCGCTGGCCTCCAGCACAGTGGTGGAGGCATCCCGCGGCAGCGGGCCCATCAGGTCGAAGCGGTCCATCACAGGTCCCTCTCGCCGTCCAGCACGGGCAGCCACACCCGCGCCGCCAGCGCGCCCAGCCGGGTGTTCTCCCCGTGGGCCTCCTCGCCTGCGCGGGGCGGGCCCAGCAACACCGACAGCGGGGCGCCCTTGCCCCACACCCGCGCGTGGGCCCGCTCGGCATCGTCGCCGGGGGCAAGCCTGTCGCCCTGCCACTTCTCTCGCGCGGCGCGAGCCGGATCCTGGCCGTCGCGGCGTGCTTGCGCCCACGCGTAGGACGTCTTCAACGGCAGCGGCAGCGGCTCCCGCCGGCCCGTGTCGTAGAGCGCCACCAAGTCGCCCAGC
>NZ_JBYCLC010000301.1:0-16112 GCF_057473685.1 Mycobacterium sp. TH-M116
AACCGACGGTCGCCGCACACGCGTCTACGACACCCCGGCCACCCCGTGGCAGCGCCTACAGGCATCGGGTATCCTTGATGCGCAACAGCTTTCAAACGTAGCCGCCCGAATCGAGGGCATCAACCCGGCCGATCTGACCCGCCAGATCACCACCATCCAGATGCAGCTGCTCGACCTGGCGAAGGCCAAGACCGAGGCCCTGGCCGCCGCCCGCCACATCGACCTGCAAGCATTGCAACCGTCAATCAACCGATTGGCCACCGCGAAGTAGTGCAAGCCCCCCACGCGCTCACTATGCGTGAGGCACCAGCTACCGCTTCGCGCTCACTTTTACGTGAGGCACCTCGCAAGTGCGGCGTTGCATTAATGCGCATGAGTTCAGACAAGCTTGCAGAAGCAACACCTCGTGCAGCCACTAACCACGACGCGAGCCAAACTGGAATACGACCTTGGGCCGCTGCGGGGAACGGTACGGGCGGCTCTCGGTGCAGCGACTCACCAAAGCTCACACCGATGCTCTGGTCACCGATTTTGTTGCCGGTGGGGCGACCACGGCGAAGGGCCGCACCCGGCGACCGTGGTCGGCCGACTCGGTGAACAAGGTGATCGGCACCGTTGAGCAGGTGCTTGCGGACGCGGAATCCCAAGGACTGGTTGCACGTAACGTCGCCAGGCTGGTGAACCGGGTGGCGATCCCGCATCAGGAGGTCGACACCTACTCCGAGGTCGAAGTGCAGCGACTGCTGGCCTCGATCACCGGCGATCGGATCCGGCATGCGTGGGAGTTGGAGCTGAGCGGCCTGCGGCGCGGTGAGATCGCGGGCCTGCGGTGGTCCGACGTCGACCTGGACGCCAAGACGCTGTCGGTCGCAAACAACCGGGTGGACGAGTGCGGTACGGCGGTGGAGAACGATCCGAAGTCGGCCACGTCGCGGCGGACGTTGCCGTTACCGGAGCGGCTGGTGACGGTTCTGCGGCCGGCGAAGGCCCGGCAAGGGCGGGAAAAGTTGGCGCTCGGTGCCGACGGCGGTCCATGGGAGTAAGTCGTGTGCAATGAGGCCGGGCAGCCTTACGCCCCGCGGGTGCTGTCCCGCTATTGGCAGGCGGCCGTCAAGGCGGCAGGTGTTCGGCGCATCAAGCTGCACGCCGCCCGGCACACCTGCGCCACCCTGATGCACCTGTCCGGCGTGCCGCTGGTGTTGGTCGCCGCCTGGATCGGACACAAGGACGCAAGTCTCACGATGAAGCTCCACGCACACAGCCAGGATGACGCGTTGAAGGCTGCAGCGGCGGTCCTGAATCGAGTTGTCCGCGAGTTGTGACAACGTGTGACATTGAGGCTAGGAGTTCGAACGATTCGAACAGCGTTCGTGCTGCTAAATAGCGGAGCCGATGACGGGAATCGAACCCGCGTATTCAGCTTGGGAAGCTGATGTTCTGCCATTGAACTACATCGGCGGTGTCGCTCCGAAAGGCTAGCATCCGTTGCCGCGCGAAGGACCGCTCGTGCGTTGTCGTGGCGGGCCGAGTAGCTGTCGGGGACGCACCGGCTCGGCGACCCCAGATGGCGATGGCCCGATGTTCACCCTTTCGTGATAATTCGTTATCTCGTAGGGTGCCTCCTGTGGGCAGGCACGAATTACCCAGGACGCGCCGCAGGTCGGCAACGCTCCTGGCAGCGGTAGCCGCCCCCGCCGTCGTCTTCTTAGCGGCGAGCGCCGATGCGTACCCGGACGCCGCGCGTGAGGTCCGCGAGGTCGTCGCCGAGCCGGTCGTGGCCGACGCCGAACCGTGTTGTTTCGAGGTGGTGGCGGCGATGCCGGCTCAGGGTACAGCGGGGACGCCCGGTGACGGCGCGGTCCGCAGCGCCGAGTTCGTCGCCGCATCCCGCTACCATCGGCAACCCCGGTTCTTGCCGGTCGGTGTCGCATCAGAGCGGGGTATGCAGGTCAGGACCATTTTGGCGGCCCGCGCCATCAGCGCCGAGTTCCCCGAGATCCACGAGATCGGCGGGGTGCGGCCGGACCCGCTGCCGTGGCATCCCAGGGGCCTGGCGATCGACGTGATGATTCCCAACCCCGGCACCGCCCAGGGCATCGCGCTCGGCAACCGGATCGTGGCGTTCGTACGCCGCAACGCCCGTCGGTTCGGCATGCAGGACGCGATCTGGCGCGGCGTCTACTACACGCCCACAGGTGCACAATCGAGCAGGCTGGGGCACTACGACCACGTCCACGTCACCACCACCGGCGGCGGATATCCCACCGGTCGGGAGATGTATCTGCGTTGAGCCGGGCCGTCTCCGTGGGCGGATAGGCTCGGCGGATGCTGCTCTCCGATCATGACCTCAGGGCCGAAGTCGCCGCCGGCCGGCTGGGCGTCGACCCCTTCGACGACACCCTGGTTCAGCCCTCCAGCATCGACGTCCGTCTCGACCGGCTGTTCCGGGTGTTCAACAACACCCGCTACACCCACATCGATCCCGCCGAGCAGCAGGACGAGCTGACCAGCCTGGTCGAACCCGACCCCGGCGAACCCTTTGTGCTGCACCCGGGTGAGTTCGTGCTCGGTTCGACGCTGGAACTGTTCACCCTGCCCGACGACCTCGCGGGACGCTTGGAGGGCAAGTCGTCGCTGGGCCGCCTCGGGCTGCTGACGCACTCGACGGCCGGGTTCATCGACCCGGGCTTCAGCGGTCATATCACGCTGGAGCTCTCCAACGTCGCCAACCTGCCGATCACCCTGTGGCCGGGCATGAAGATCGGCCAGCTGTGCATCCTGCGGCTGACCAGCCCGGCGGAACACCCGTACGGCAGCTCGAGCGTGGGCTCCAAGTACCAGGGCCAGCGGGGGCCCACGCCGTCACGCTCCTACCAGAATTTCATACGAAGTACCTAGCTTCGGCAGGACCGCAGCACAGCTTCGCCGCCCAGTATGAGGGCAGCGGTCCGCGTGGTTTCTCCTCCGTTCCGACCATCGCCGGCTGCGGAGTTGTGGAGGAGGGGTTGTGGACACTGTGCTCGGGGTGTCGATGGCACCGGCATCGATCCAGATGGTTCTGCTCGAGGGCGAGAACGCTGACGGTCCCACGATCGATGAGGACGAGTTCGACGCCGCCGCCGATGCTGCCGGCGCGAACCCTCCCGAGCGAGTGATTGCCGCCATCCTGGGCACCCGCGAGGGCGCGGCCGACGCGGGCCTGGAGCTGTCCTCGATCGGGGTGAGCTGGACCGATCAGCAGGAGGCCGCCGCGCTGCGCGACGCGCTGGCCGCCCACCGGATCGACAACGTCATGCTGGTGTCGGCGTTCCTGGCCGCCACCTCGCTGGCGCAATCCGTCGGGGGCGCATTGGGTTACGAGCGCACCGCGGTGCTGTTCGTGGAGCCCGGCACCGCGACGACGGCACTCGTGGAAACCTCCGACGGCTCCGTCGCCGACGTCCGCACGGCGTGCATCCATGCCGAGTCCTACGACGAGGCCGCCGCGCAGCTCGGCGAGATGGTGGCCGGGCTCGACGAATCCGAACCGGCCGCGGGTGGCCTGTTCGTGGTGGGATCGGGTGTCGACATCGCCGCGCTGCGGCCGACGCTGGAGGCGGCGACGTCGCTGCATGTGAGTGTGCCCGGGGAGCCTCGGACGGCGCTGGCCCGCGGCGCGGCGCTGGCGTCGGCGAACTCGCCCTTGTTCGTCTCCTCGACCACTGCGCTGGCCTACGCCCAGGACGCCGGTACCGGTGCGGTCGACGTATCCGATCTGCCGGACCGCCTCAGCCTCTCTGGTGTTCCCGGCAGGGACGACCTGGCCTACAGCGCGGTGACGGACGAAGACGCCGAAGCCCCGACCTCCTGCGGCGAGGGCCGCTCCGCCTCCGATACGGCCCAACCCCGCCGCCGGCCCGCCCTGCTGATCGGCAGCTGGCTGGCGGTGGCCGGCATCAGTGCGGTGCTGGCGCTGGAGATCGCGATGGCGATCGGCATCCGCACCACGGTTGCCCTGCAACCCACTCCCGGCCAACACCTCATCATCCCGACCCAGCAGGCGCCCGCGCCGGTCCGGGCCGCGGCGCCGCCCCCGCACATCAGCGTGCCGATACCGGTCGCGGCGCCCAAACCCCTGCATCCGCCGGTGGTTCCCCCGGTGCGCGCGGTTCCTCCGGTCCCGGCGGCCCCGGTCGTGGCGATGCCGGTGGTGGCTCCGCCGTTGGCGACCGCCCGGGTGCCAACGATCCACGTGCCCGCACCCGTGGTCGGCGTGCCCCGTCTCGACCGCGTCCTGAGCCCCCCGTTGGCCGCGGTGCCGCACCCGCAGTCACCGCCGATCAGCGGTGACACGGGTCCGCTGTCCCCGCCGCGCCCTGTTCCTGGCGGGCAGAGCATGCCGCCCAGGCCGCGGGGTCCGGACGCTGCGGGCGGTCCCGGGTTTGGCCATGAACCGGCGCCCCGTGCGGGTCCCGGTGACCCTGGGCGGTTCGGTGGCGGTGGACCGCTCGGTGGTGGTCACGGCGGTGGACCGTTCGGCGCCAAGCCCTTCGGCGGTCATGGGCCCTTCGGCGCCAAGCCGTTCGGCGCCAAGCCCTTCGGCGGTCATGGGCCCTTCGGCGGTCATGGGCTGTTCGGCGGCGGTGGTCATGGCGGGTTTGGCGGGTTTGGCGGCTTTCGGGGTTTCGGCGGATTCGGCAGATTCGGCGGGCGACTCTGACCGTAGGACGCAGAGCCGCGCAGGTTAACTCGCGGCGAATGCGGCCTGACCGCAGCCTGCTCGCCGCGCGGATATTCTCGAACTGCTGTGGTCGGTCCAGAACTGCCCTGTCGCTCCCATGAATCAGAACACCATGAACCCCTTGGTTCCGCCGGCC
The DNA here is from genome assembly GCF_057473685.1 of Mycobacterium sp. TH-M116. Taxonomy (NCBI): domain Bacteria; kingdom Bacillati; phylum Actinomycetota; class Actinomycetes; order Mycobacteriales; family Mycobacteriaceae; genus Mycobacterium; species Mycobacterium sp. TH-M116. Next base: position 4,857 of record NZ_JBYCLC010000301.1, read on the forward strand.
GGTAGTCAGGAAGGTCCGGTGCGCGGGCAAGGCGCGGCGAATTACCCGAGGGGGTGGAAGCAATGGTGGGCATCGTCCTGGGCGTCGCGATGACGCCGACGAAGGTCCACTTGGTGCTTGTCGAGGGCGAGAACGCCGACGGGGTGATCGTCGACGAGGACGACTTCGATGTCATCGGGCAGTCGTCGCCCGCCGACGCGCCGACCCAGGTGCTCGCGGCGATACTGGGCACCCGGCAAGGCGCCGAAGACGGCGGCTACCAGCTGCTGTCGACGGGGGTGACCTGGACCGATCATGTCGAGGCCGCGATACTCCGCGACGCGCTGATCGACCACAAACTCGAGAACGTGATGCTGGTCTCGGCGTTCATGGCCGCGGCCGCGCTGGCTCAGTCCGTCGGCGACGCCACCGACTGCACGCACACCGCGCTGCTCTTCGTGGAGCCGTACACGGCGACCCTGGCCGTGATCGACTGCGCGGACGGAGCGGTCTCCGACGTGCTCCGCAGGGTTCTTGACGACGACGACCAGGAAGCGGTTGCCGAACTCGCCGAGATGGTTTCGGGTGTCGATGCGCTGGCTGCGCGCCCCGAGGGCGTCGTCGTCGTCGGATCCGGCGTCGATGTCCTGCTGATCAAGCCGACGTTGGACGCCGCGACGTCGCTCAGCGTGGTCGTACCCGACGAACCGGAGACTGCCCTGGCGCGGGGTGCGGCGCTGGCAGCGGCCAATGCGCCGTTGTTCGCGTCGTCCACGGCCGCGCTGGCGTACGCGCTGGACCTCGGGGCCGGCGAGGTCGACCCCACGGCTCTCGCCGAGCAGTCGCCCGGTCTGTTGCCCACCTATCAGGGCGTTCCGGATGCGTCCCGCGATCCTGGGGAAGGCGAGGACAACGTCGCCTACAGTGCTGTGCCGGACGAGGATGCCGACGCGCAGACCGCGTTCTTCGACCCGCGGCCAGAGGCGCTTCGGCGCAAACCCCTGGTACTGGTGGGCAGCATGGTGGCGGTGGTCGTCGTCGCGGCGGTCGTGGCCCTGGAGATCGCCCTGGCCATCAACATTCGCCCCACGGTGGCCCTGCGGCCCAGTCCCAACGAAAACATCATCGTCCCAACACATTCCGCACCCGTGCCCCAGGTTCAGGCAAAGCCGCCCAGGCCCGTGGTGGTGCCCCGTGCCGCGCCCCCGCCGGCGGTGGCTCCGGTTCCCGCGGCCCCGCCCGTTCCCGCCCGGGTCCCGGTGGTTCCGCCGGTCGTTCCCGTGCCCCGGGTGCCGATCATCCGTCCGCTCGTGCCCCGGGCGGGAGGTCACGGTCCTCTCAACGTCGGCCCCTTCGGCGGACACGGCCCGTTCGGTGGTCATCGCCCCTTCGGCGGGCTGGGCCCGCGGGCTCCCTTCGGCGGTGGTTTCCTCCGGGGCGGCCGTGGTCCGCTGGGTGGTCTTTTCCGGGGCGGCCGTGGTCCGCTGGGTGGGATCTTCGGCGGCGGTCATGGCGGCTTCGGTGGGGGCCACGGTTTCGGCGGTCATGGTTTCGGTGGTTTCGGCGGCGGTCATGGTTTCGGCGGATTCGGTGGTTTCGGGCTCAGGTAGCCATCGCGTGGCGGCGCGGCAAACCGCGAGGCGAAGATGGAGCAGCGGCCGCCCCACGCCGGGAACTGGAAAAAGCTCACCCGGACCGATACCCCAGCGCGGTGTCCACTGGCCGTGAACAGCACCCGTCCCGCCCGTCGGGGAGCGCGTAAAGTTGTGTGCCAAGCGTGACATTGATGAGGGCGGCCGGCGCGTCATCGCCGGCGGGGGTTGTGGGGACGACGGCTCGATGCCACCGGCTGACACAGACGATGGAGCAGCTTTGGACACGGTACTCGGCGTCTCGATGGCGCCGACGGCAGTCCAGATGGTGCTCGTCGAGGGGCAGGGCGGTGACGGTGCGATCGTCGACGAGGACAACTTCCAGATAGGCTCGGACGCCGGGACGGCGACGATCAGTGCGGCCGACCAGGTGGTGTCGGCCATCCTCGGCACCAAGGAAGGCGCCGCCGAGGGCGGCTATCAGTTGGCCTCCACCGGGGTCACCTTCTCCGATCCCGCTGAGGCCGCCGCGCTGCGCGACGCGCTGGCCGCTCACAAGATCGAGAATGTGATGCTGGTCTCCGCCTTCCTGGCTGCGGCCGCGTTGGCCCAAGCTGTCGGCAACGACACCAACTACGCGCAGACCGCTCTGCTTTACATCGAGCCCGACACCGCCACCCTGGCGGTTGTCGACAGTGCCGATGGGTCGATCACCGACGTTCACCGGCAGGTGTTGCCCGACGACGACGAGACGGCGGTCGCCCAACTGGCCGCACTGGTCACCAAGGCCGAGGGCCTGGCCCCGCACCCGGACGCGGTGTTCGTCGTCGGGGCCGGCATCGACATCCCGATGATCAAGCCGGCGCTGGAGAAGGCGACCGCGCTGCCGCTGACCACGCCGGAGGAGCCGGCCACGGCACTGGCCCGCGGGGCCGCGCTGGCGTCGGCGAGCGCCCCACTGTTCGCGTCGTCGACCGCGGCGCTGGCCTACGCCCAGGACCCCGGCACCGGCGTCATCGACCCGCTGGCCGGCGCTCCCGGCTATGTCCAGGCCGGCGATGACGCCGGCCTGGACAACCTCGCCTACAGTGCCGTCGCGGACGACGACGCCTATACCGGTGCCTACCCGGGCGCCCAGACCGGCGCGACCGACCTCCTCGACGGCGGCTACCGCGATCGCAGGTTCACGGTGCTCGGAATCGCGCTGGCGGGGATTTTCGTCGTCGGTGCGGCGGCACTGGTCGTGGCCCTGGCGGTCACCATCCGGCCGCACGCCGGCGTGAAACCCAACCCCGGCCACAAACTCGTCGCTCCCACCCATCAGGTGCCGGCACCGGCCGCGCCCGCGCCGGCCCCGAAGGCGCCCGCTCCCAAGCCGGCTGCACCCGCCCCGGCTCCGGTTCCTCAGGCCCCGGTTCCTCAGGTTCCGGTTCCTCAGGCTCCGGCTCCGGCGGCACCCGCTCCGGCGGCACCCGCTCCGGAGCAGGCTCCGCTTCCGGCCGCTCCGCCCCCGCTTCCGCCACCCCCGCCGGTAGCGCCCGTGCCCATCCCGATGCCGATACCGATACCCGGTATCGGGGGCGGTCCGTTCCACGGCGGTTTCGGCGGACCGCTGCACGGCGGATTCCGCGGCGGTCCCGGATTCGGAGGTGGCCACGGCCACGGCGGGTTCGGGATCCCGGGCATCGGTATTCCGGGGCTGTAGCGCGCCTGGCCGGCCGAGGTCAGGTGTCATCTGCCGTTTAACTAACGCTCAGCGAGTCGACGCGGTCAGCTCATCGCGGCCGCATACACCGGTGGTATGCGATGCACTGTGTTCGGCACCGGGTATCTGGGAGCCACCCATGCGGTCGGGATGGCGCAACTGGGCCACGACGTCGTGGGGATCGACATCGATCCGGGTAAGGTCGCCAAGCTCGCCGGCGGCGATATCCCCTTCTACGAGCCCGGCTTGCGCAAGCTGCTGACCGAGAACCTCGCCGCGGGGCGGCTGCGGTTCACCACCGACTACGAACTGGCCGCCGACTTCGCCGACGTGCATTTCCTGGGCGTGGGTACGCCGCAGAAGAAAGGCGAGTACGGCGCCGACCTGTGTCACGTCCACGCCGTCATCGACGAACTGGTGCCGCGGCTGACCAGGCCGTCGGTGCTCATCGGTAAATCGACGGTACCGGTGGGCACCGCGGCCGAGCTGAGCCGGCGAGCCGCGGCGCTTGCGCCCAGCGGGGTGGACGTGGAGATCGCATGGAACCCGGAGTTCCTGCGCGAGGGCTACGCCGTGCACGATACCTTGCACCCGGACCGGATCGTGCTTGGCGTGCAAGATGATTCGATCCGTGCCGAGCCCGCTGTCCGCGAAATGTACGCCCCGCTGCTCGCCGCCGGGATCCCGTTCCTGGTGACCGATTTGCAGACCGCGGAGCTGGTCAAGGTGTCGGCCAATGCCTTTCTGGCGACCAAGATCTCGTTCATCAACGCCATCTCCGAGGTCTGCGAGGCTGCGGGCGCCGACGTCAGTCTGCTGTCCGACGCGCTGGGCTACGACCCGCGGATCGGGCGCCAGTTCCTCAACGCCGGACTGGGTTTCGGCGGCGGCTGCCTGCCCAAGGACATCCGCGCGTTCATGGCACGCGCCGGAGAGTTGGGCGCCGACCAGGCTTTGACGTTCCTGCGCGAGGTGGACAGCATCAACATGCGGCGCCGCACCCGCATGGTGGAACTGGCCAGCACCGCCTGCGGCGGCTCGTTGCTGGGCGCCAACATCGCCGTCCTCGGGGCGGCGTTCAAACCCGAATCCGACGACGTGCGCGATTCGCCCGCGCTCAACGTTGCCGGCCAGCTGCAGCTCAACGGGGCCGCGGTCAACGTCTATGACCCCAAGGCGCTGGACAATGCGCAGCGGTTGTTCCCGACGCTCAATTACGCGGTATCGGTCGAAGAGGCCTGTGAGCGCGCCGACGCCGTGCTGGTGCTGACTGAGTGGCGCCAATTCATCGACCTGGACCCCGACGACCTAGCCGACCGGGTGCGCGCGCGGGTCGTCGTCGACGGCCGTAGCTGCCTGGACGTCGCCCGCTGGGAGCGGGCGGGGTGGCGGGTCTTCCGGCTGGGGGCGCGGCGGCCTTAGCTGCCGCGCGTGCCGGCCGCGGCGGCGGACAGCAGCTCGGTGAGTTCGTCGGCGTAGGCGAGGTGACGCCGCAGTCGCGCGGCGCTGTCGCGGGTCTGCTCCTCACACCGCGTGAGGACGGCGCGAGAACGCTCGCGTTGGGCGCCGGTGGCACCGGCGGAATCGGGGCCATCGCGGAGCGCGTCGAGCGCGTCGAGCAGCCGTTTCATCTCCGCCAGGGAGAACCCGAGCGGCTTCATCCGGCGGATCACCAACAGCCGCTGCACGTCGGCTTCGGTGTAGAGCCGAAATCCGCCCACCGACCGCGCCGACGGCTCGACCAGCCCGACGTCGTGGTAATGGCGCACGGTGCGCACAGAGAGCTCGGTGCGCACCGCCACCTCGCCGATCTGCATCATGTCAGTCCGCGGCCGCGATCAGCGGCTCCAGCACCAGGTCTGGGTTGTTGCGCAGGAGGGTCTCCATCCACCATTTGTCCGAGAACAGCGCCAGCAGCGCGCCGTCGGTGCGGGTCAGCACCTCGACGCCGCGTTGGGCCTGCAGGAACTGGGCGTCCTCCGGGCGGGTGCGGCGCGCGACGGTGTAGTTCAGGTGCTCGAGCTGGATCGGCGCGCTCAGCTCGCCTCCCATGCGATGGCTGGCCACCTCGAACTGCATGGGGCCGACGGCGGCCAGCACCGGTGCCTGGTCACCGCGCAGATCCGAGCGCAGCACCTGGACCACGCCCTCCTGCTCGAGCTGGGCGATCCCGCGCCGAAACTGCTTGTGCTTGCTGGTGTCGGAGCCCCGGGCTACGGCGAAGTGCTCGGGGGAGAAGCTCGGGATCGCCGGATACTCCACCGGCTCGTCGACGTAGAGCGTGTCACCGGGCCGCAGAGCGGTCGCGTTGACCAGGCCGATCACGTCGCCGGGGTAGGCGGTGTCGAGGCTGGTGCGCTGCTGCCCGAACACCGACTGCGCGTACTTGGTGGTGAACGGCCGCCCGCTGGCGGCATGGGTGATGACGTCACCTCGGCGGAAGGCACCCGAGCACACCCGGGCGAAGGCGACCCGGTCGCGGTGGGCCGAGTCCATGCCCGCCTGCACCTTGAACACGAGGGCGCTGAACGGCGCGTCGACGGCGCGCTGACGCCCGGTGACGTCGACCGGGGCCTGCGGGGCGGGGGCGTGCTCGATGAGGCCGTCCAGCAGCTGGCTCACCCCGAAGTTGAGGATCGCCGAGGTGAACAGCACCGGCGTGGTCCGTCCCGCCAGAAAGGTCTCCCGGTCGAAGTCGGCGCCGTCGGCCGACAGCAGTGCGCATTCCTCCTGCGCGGTGTCGAAGTCGGCCCCGGTCAGCTCACGCGCACGGTGGGCGCCCATCCGTTCCTCCGGCGCGAGTGTCGCCCCGCCGGCGGTGCGGGTGAACCGCACGAATTCGCCGGAGGCGCGGTCGATGACGCCGGCGAAGTTCCCCGCGATCCCGACCGGCCAGGTCAGCGGTGTCGGACGCAGACCGATCCGGCGCTCGATCTCGTCGAGCAACTCCAGGGCGTCCCGGCCGGGGCGGTCCCACTTGTTGATCACCGTGATGATCGGGATGCCCCGGTGGCGGCACACCTGGAACAGTTTCAGAGTCTGCGGTTCCAGGCCCTTGGCCGCGTCGATCAGCATCACCGCGCAGTCCACGGCCGACAGCACGCGGTAAGTGTCCTCGGAGAAGTCGGCGTGCCCTGGCGTGTCGACCAGGTTGACCACACAGTCGGCGCCGCCGCGGTGGTGGTAGGCGAACTGCAGCGCGGTCGACGAGATGGAGATGCCGCGCGCCTTCTCCATGTCCATCCAGTCCGACACGGTCGACTTGCGTCCCGCCTTGCCGTGGACGGCGCCGGCTTCGGAGATCACCCGCGCGTGCAGCATCACCGCCTCGGTGAGCGTGGACTTGCCGGCGTCGGGGTGGCTGATCACCGCGAACGTGCGTCGTCGAAGCGCCTCTCCAGCGATCTCCGAGGCGCTCGGCGACGCCGAGTCGGGGACAACCATCGGCACTCCTTGATCGTGCGGCGCCTGCGCGGCACCGCTGCCGGGCCACCTTACATGACTCTTACGTCACGGTAGAGTTGGCTGGGTCGCGAGACGCGGGACCGCACCCGGGGATGCGCCACTGTCTTCTCGGCGAGGGGGGAGTTCGTGCATCCCCGGCAGGGTAGCCTGGCCGGCGTGGACTACGCCGTCGCATTCCTCGACGAAAACTGCGCCTTCGCCGAGCTGTTCGGTGGCGGCCGGGATGCCGACGACGTGACGCCGGTGCCGACCTGCCCAGGTTGGACGCTCAAGCAGCTTTTTCGCCATGTCGGGCGGGGTCAGCTCTGGGCGGCCCACATCGTCCGGGACAAGCTCGACCATGCTCTCGACTTCCGCGATGTCGAGGGCGGCAAGCCGCCGCCGGATTCCGCCGACGCGATCTCGTGGCTGCAGGACGGTGCCCGGCGCCTGATCGACGCGGTGGAGCGGACCGGTGCGGACACACCGGTGTGGACATTCCTCGGGCCGCGCCCGGCGAACTGGTGGGTCCGGCGCTGGCTGCACGAGATCGCCGTGCATCGGGCCGACGCGGCCATCGCCGTCGACAGTGAGTTCACGCTGGCGCCGGAGATCGCGGCCGACGGCATCACCGAATACCTGGAGCGCGTGGTGGTCAGCGCCGGCGGGGACGGCGCGCAGCTGCCGCTCGCGGACGGCCAGACCCTGCACCTGCACGCCACCGACGCCGGCCTGGGCGAGGCCGGTGAGTGGACCATCGCCGTCGAGGACGGCCGGATCGGCTGGTCCCACGAGCACGGCAAGGGCACCGCGGCCTTGCGGGGCGGCGCCACCGAGCTGTTGCTGGCGTTGGTGCGTCGGGCGCCGCTGTCCGAGACGGGCATCGGGCTGTTCGGCGACGACACCGTGTGGCAGAACTGGCTGGACCGCACCCCCTTCTAGCAACGACGGGCTTCCGGCAACGGGGCGCGCCGCGCACGGTACTTTGCACCCATGACCACATCGGAGATCGCCACCGTTCTGGCGTGGCATGACGCCCTCAACGCCTCCGACGTCGACACCCTGGTCGCGTTGTCCAGCGACGACATCGACATCGGCGACGCCCACGGGGCCGTCCAGGGCCACGAGGCGCTGCGCAACTGGGTCGCGTCCCGCCGTGAGACGGCCGAGCTCGGCCGGATGTACGTGCACGACGGCGTCGTGGTCGTCGAGCAGAAGATCGCCGATCCCGACGGTCCCGGCGCAGGCGCAGTCGCCGCCTCGGCGTTCCGGGTGGTCCACGATCACGTCACCTCGGTGTTCCGCCACCACGACCTGGCGTCGGCGTTGGCGGCCACCGAACTCACCGAGTCCGACCTCGTCCAGTAGGAGACACGCATGCGGGGAATCATCCTGGCCGGCGGATCCGGCACGCGCCTGCACCCGATCACCCAGGGGATCAGCAAGCAGTTGCTGCCGGTGTACGACAAACCGATGATCTATTACCCGCTGTCCACGCTGATGATGGCCGGGATCCGCGACATCCTGGTGATCACCACCCCGCATGACGCGGCGGGCTTTCAGCGGCTCCTGGGCGACGGCGCGCAGTTCGGCATCAACCTGCGCTACGTGACCCAGCAGCGCCCCGACGGCCTGGCGCAGGCCTTCGTCCTGGGCGCCGACCACATCGGCAACGATTCGGTGGCACTGGTGCTGGGCGACAACATCTTCTACGGGCCGGGGCTGGGTACCAGCCTGAGCCGGTTCCAATCTCTGGATGGCGGAGCGATTTTCGCGTACTGGGTGGCCAACCCGTCGGCCTATGGTGTCGTCGAGTTCAGCGCCGACGGCACGGCGCTGTCGCTGGAGGAGAAGCCCGCCACGCCGAAGTCGCAGTACGCGGTCCCCGGTTTGTACTTCTACGACAACGACGTGATCGAGATCGCCAAGGGGCTCAAGAAGTCCGACCGCGGCGAGTACGAGATCACCGGGGTCAACCAGATCTACCTGAACCGGGGCCGGCTCAAGGTCGAGGTGCTTGCCCGCGGGACGGCGTGGTTGGACACCGGCACCTTCGACTCGTTGCTGGACGCCAGCGACTACGTCCGCACGCTGGAACGGCGCCAAGGCCTCAAGGTCAGCGTCCCCGAGGAGATCTCCTGGGCGCAGGGGTGGATCAGCGACGACGAGCTGGCCGCGCGGGCGCGCACCCTGGTCAAGTCCGGCTATGGCGACTACCTGCTGGAACTGTTGGAACAGCGGCGCTGACGCCCGGGGGTTTTGCCAGCACCGCGGCGACCGCCGTCGTCAACGGCACCGACAGCGCCAGCGCGATGCCGCCCACCGCGGCCCGGGCCACCTCGATGGCCACGCTCTCGCTGATCAGCACATCGTCCAGCGACCGGTTCGCCACGCTGAACAGCAACAGCAGCGGCAGCGAGGTGCCGGCGTAGGCCAGCATCAGCGTGTACACGGTGCTGGCGATGTGGTCGCGGCCCACCCGGATCGCACCCAGGAAGATGGCGCGTCGCGAGCTCTGGCCGCCCAGATTCGCCAGCTCGAACACCGTCGACGCCTGCGTGACGGTCACGTCGTTGAGCACTCCGAGGGACCCGATGATGAACCCCGCCAGCAGCAGCCCGCTGATCGACACATGGCCCAGATAGGCGGCGACCTGAGCGTTCTGCTCGTCTGAGAGCCCGGTCAGATGTGCCAAATCGATTGCCGCCCAGGATAATGCCGCCGCCAGCAGCAGCGAGGACAGGGTGCCCAGCAGTGCGGCGCTGGTCCGCAGGCTCACCCCGTGCGCCAGGTAGATCACCACGTAGAGGATCGCTGCCGAGGCCACCAACGCCACGGGCACCGCGGGTGCGCCGTCGCGCAGCGCCGGCAGCAGGAACACCACCAGGACAGCGAACGCGACCACGATGCCGACCAGGGCGAGCAGGCCCCGCCAGCGGGCCACTGCGACGATCACCACCGCGAACACGAGCGCGAGTGCGACCAGCGGCCAGCCCCGCTCGAAGTCGTAGAACGCATAGCTGGTCGCGCCCCGGTCGTCGACCTGGCGGATCAGCCGGACCTGATCGCCGGGCGCCAGCCGGGGCTGACCAGGCCCAGGGGAGGCTTCGAGCACGGTGTCGGCACCGGCGTTGGGTCCGGAATCGATTGCCACCAGGGTTGACGCACACTGCCCGGCGCCCGGGATGCCGGTCAGTGGCGCCGTGGTGAGCACCTGACCGGCCGAAGGGCTGCCGCAGGCGCCCAGCGCGCTGGACAGCACATGTCCGCGCTCGGTGGTCACCGCGCCGCCGGACGCGTTGCCCAACGGCATCGGGATGTCGACGTGCTGGCGGCTCGGCCAGAGTAAGACCGCACCGGCGAGCACGGCCACCCCGATGCCGACCAGCAGCCCGACCACGATCTTGGCCGGCAGCGGGCCCAGCGGCGACGGGCCGCGCGACACGTCGTGTGAGTGGTGGTGCGGGTGTACGTGCGTCACCCGCACCACGTTAGAGCGGTCTACCTCCGGTAGCCGACCAGGAAGTTACCCAGACGCTCGATCGCCGCCGCCAGGTCGCGGGCCCACGGCAGCGTCACGATGCGCAGGTGATCCGGTGCCGGCCAGTTGAATCCGGTGCCCTGGGTGACCAGGATCTTTTCCTGCAGCAGCAGGTCGAGGACCAGCTGCTCGTCGTCTTCGATGTCGTAGATTTCCGGGTCGAGGCGCGGGAACGCGTACAGCGCGCCCTGCGGCTTCACGCAGGACACGCCGGGGATCTGGTTGAGCTTCTCCCAGGCGAGGTCGCGCTGTTCGAGCAGCCGGCCGCCGGGCAGCACCAAGTCCTCGATGCTCTGGTGGCCGCCGAGGGCGACCTGGATGCCGTGCTGGGCAGGCACGTTGGGACACAGCCGCATGTTGGCCAGCAGGCTGATGCCCTCGATGAAGCTCCCGGCGTGGTCTTTGGGCCCGGTGATCGCCAGCCAGCCGGCCCGGTAGCCCGCGACCCGGTAGGCCTTGGACAGCCCGTTGAAGGTCAGGCACAGCATGTCGGGCGCCAGCGCAGCCACGCTGATGTGCTCGGCGTCGTCGTAGAGGATCTTGTCGTAGATCTCGTCGGCGAGCAGCAGCAGCTGGTGTCGGCGCGCCAGGTCGACCATCTGGGTCAGGACCTCACGGCTGTACACCGCGCCCGTCGGGTTGTTCGGGTTGATCACGACCAGCGCCTTGGTGCGCTCGGTGATCTTGGACTCCAGGTCGGCGAGGTCGGGCTGCCAGCCCTGGGTCTCGTCGCACAGGTAGTGCACGGGCGTGCCGCCGGCCAGGGAGGTCGACGCCGTCCACAGCGGGTAGTCCGGCGACGGGATCAACACCTGGTCGCCGTTGTCGAGCAGGGCCTGCAGCGTCATCGTGATCAGCTCGGAGACGCCGTTGCCCAGGTAGACATCGTCGACGTCCAACCGGGGGAACCCCTCGACCAGCTCGTAGCGGGTGACCACCGCACGCCGGGCCGGCAGGATGCCCTGGGAGTCGGAGTAGCCCTGGGCGTACGGCAG
>NZ_JBYCLC010000302.1:0-7613 GCF_057473685.1 Mycobacterium sp. TH-M116
ACGGCGGGCGCGCCCACTGTCACCGTGGCCCCGCGACGGGCCCCGGCGGTCACCGACTTGTGTCCGAAATCGCGCCCACCGGGTCGTCACGGGGATACCCCCAAACCGCTTAGAATGCTTCCAAACCATGCGGGTCACCGGTGACCGGAGCGGGCGGGATGATGTGAAAGGTCACTTCCATGACGGCTTTGCGGATACGTCGATCGTGTCTGGCTGTGCTGGTCGTGATGGTTGTTGTGTCCGGCGCCGCCTGCGGCGGCAGCCACCGGGCGGCACCGGCGAATGTCATCGTCGACAAGGGCACCCCGTTCGCTGATCTGCTGGTTCCCAAGCTCACCGCCTCGGTGACCGACGGCGCCGTCGGCGTCACCGTGGACGCGCCGGTGACGGTCACCGTCGCCGACGGCGTGCTGGCGTCGGTCACCATGGTCAACGAGAACGGCAGGTCCATCAGTGGCCGACTGAGCCCCGACGGGCTGCGCTGGTCGACGACCGAGCAACTCGGCTACAACCGGCGCTACACGCTGAACGCCAAGGCGCTGGGACTGGGTGGTGCGGCAAGCCGGCAGATGACGTTCCAGACCAGTTCGCCCGCCCACCTGACCATGCCCTACGTCTACCCGGGCGACGGCGAGGTGGTGGGCATCGGCGAGCCGGTGGCGATCCGCTTCGACGAGAACATCGCCGACCGTGCCGCGGCACAGAAGGCCATCACCGTCACCACCGACCCGCCGGTCGAGGGCGCGTTCTACTGGCTGACCAACCGCGAGGTGCGTTGGCGCCCGGAGCATTTCTGGAAGCCCGGCACAGCCATCGACGTGGCGGTCAACACCTACGGCGTCGACCTGGGTGACGGGATGTTCGGCGAGGACAACGTCACGACCCACTTCACCGTCGGGGACGAGGTCATCGCGACCGCCGACGACAGCACCAAGATGATCACCGTGCGGGTCAACGGCGACGTCGTCAAGACCATGCCGACGTCGATGGGCAAGGAGAGCGCCCCGACAGCCAACGGCATCTATATCGTCGGCTCGCGGTTCAAGCACATCATCATGGATTCCTCGACCTACGGGGTTCCCGTCAACTCGCCCAACGGGTATCGCACCGAGGTGGACTGGGCCACGCAGATGTCCTACAGCGGGGTGTTCGTGCACTCGGCCCCGTGGTCGGTGGGCGCCCAGGGCCACACCGACACCAGCCACGGCTGCCTCAACGTGAGCCCCGCCAACGCCGAGTGGTTCTACGACCACGTCAAGCGCGGCGACATCGTCGAGGTCGTCAACACCGTGGGCCCGACGCTGCCGGGCACCGAAGGCCTGGGTGACTGGAACATTCCCTGGCCGGTGTGGAAAGCCGGCAACGCCGACACCTGACTCAGACGCGCAGCACCGACGTCAGCGCCGCCAGCGGGATGTGGGCTTCGACGGTGCCGCCGTCCATGAACCACTGCAACGCACCCGGCGTGAAGTTGACCGGTTCATCGTGGCCCACCGGATAGTCGGGCATGTAGAGGATCAACTCGTCGGGGGTCAGCGCCCACGCCCTGTAGGCGCCGGAATAGACCTTGTCGGGGGTCCACCGGTCGGCGGTGAACGGGTAGGTCCCCGGATCATGCGGCGGCGGAGCCTGATCGAGTGCGGCCTCGATGAACGGCTGACCCAGCGACGGAATGGTGGTGAGGGGATCGGTCGCCACGTCCGACAGCTGCAGCCGCCGGCCGCGCGCCATGTCGAAGGTGAACGTCCGATAGGCGTTGTTGGGCTTGGGCCCGTCGGCGTGGTAGTCCTCGTGGAACACGGCGCTGATCAGGTTGCCGTGCCGTAAGACCTGGTAGTTCTCCTCGCCGTAGCTGTCGGCGATCATGTGGGCGCCCACCGTCTTCCAGTTGTTGACCAGGGTGCGCAGATAGTCGCGCACCACCGGGCCCGCGGTGGGGTTGTCGACGAGATCGCCGGGCACGGCGACCTTGATGTCCCGGACGGCTTGGCGTTCGGAGACGACCGTGGTGTGGCAGTACTGACCGTCCCAGTCGCCGCCCAGCTCGCCGCAGAAGGACGGGGCCGAGGCCCGCGCGGTGCCCGTGCCGGGAGCCGTTGCCGCGGTGAGCAATGCGGCCAGCGCGAACAGTCTTGTGATGAGCATCCGACGACCCGGCCGGTCAGAGGAGCTGGACTTTGCTCGCCAGCCAGCGACCGTCGACCTTTTCCATGGTCATCTTGATCCTGCTGCGGTCGATGCGCGGATCGGGCACCGCCATGTTGGTGACGGTCTGGTCTATGAAGACCAGGACCACAACCTTGTCGGTGGATTCCGACTGAATCGCGGAGTCCACCACGACGCCGTGTGCGGTGGCCTTGTTGTCGATCAGCATTTGCCGCAGTTGGACGCTGGATTGGCTGTACATGTCCTTGAACTCCCCGGTGCTGCCGTCGAGCACGTCCTTGAAGTTCTGGTCGACGTTGGTGGAATCGATGCTCGTCAACACCTGCGCGTACGTGATCGCCGCCTGCAGGGCCTGCCGGCCGGCCTGCTGCACCTGGTGTTCCTGCCATTGCTTCCAGCCCAGGAAGCCGGACACCGCAAGGGAGGCGACGAGCAACACCGGCAGCGTGCCGCGACGCAGGTAGTGGCGCCACGGCCGCTTGAGCCGGTTGGCCTTGTCGCCGTTGGCCGGGAAGGGCTCGTCGTCCTCCTCGCTCGCCTCGTTGTCCGGCTCGGCGTCCTCGGCCACGGCGTCATCAGGCTCGGCGTCATCAGGCTCGGCGTCCTCGGTTGCGACGTCATCAGGCTCGGCGTCCTCGGTTGCGGCGCCGGGCTTGTCGTCCTCGGCATCGGTGTCGAGTTCGTTCTCGGTCGTCGTGGCCATCGTCATCTCCTTGGCTGGACGGGTGTCGGTCTCAGTGCGGTGGTTCTATCGGCAGCACCGGGCCGCCGTACGGGGTGGGAATCGTGTAGCGGCCCTTCGGCGTCGGGTCGGTTCTGCGCCCCAGGTCCGCCCCCGGCGGCGGGCTCGCGGTGTCGTCGCCGGCCGGGCGCGGCGCGTTCTTGGCCCCGCGGATCTCGACGGCGGGGTCGTCGTCGCGGCAGTAGGTGTACATGAAGGGCTCGGGGTAGTCGGCGTTGGAGGGCGCGAACGCCGGTGTGCCGTAGTCGCACGCGTAGCGCGGGTACCAGTCGGCCGTCGCCCAGATCCCGTGGTCGTGAATCGTGCTGGCCAGGGCGTCCAGCACCGATCCGCGATAATCGGGGAACAGCGCGTTGAGTGCCGGCACCCGCAGGTAGAGCAGCTGCGCGCTGCTGGCCGCGCTGGCCAGCAGTTGCACCATCGTGTCGGAGTTGTCGGCGAACAGGCTGTCGACGGCCGCGAGGGCGTGCGGCGCCCGCTGGATCACACGGCGGTATCCGCCCTGCATCCGGGCGACACCGGCCAGTGTGCGATCCAGGCCCGCGGTGGTTGCTGCCAGGCCGGCGTTCTTGTCGGCCGCCAGGGTCAGCACCACCCGGCTGGTCTTGATGATGCTGGTGGTTTCGGGCAGTACGGAATCAAGCGTCGACAGCAGGAAGGTGCCGCCGTCGACGATGTCGGCCAACTTGTGCGGGCCCTGTTTGGTCAGGCTCAGTTCCTTCTTGATCAGCTCCATCTTGCGGGGGTCGACCTGTTCCAGCATGCCGTCGGCGTCGGCGAGCAGCTGCGCCATGTCCAGCGGAACGGTGGTTCGGTCCAGGCCGATCACGCTGCCGTCGTGCAGATAGGGTCCGGCGTCGGATTCCGCCTCGAAGTTCAGTGACTGCTCGCCGGCGGCAGACAGCTCCACCACGTGGGCGACGCTGGACGCCGGGATCTGCACGCTCGAGGTGATGGTTGCCACCGCATTCACACCTTTGTCGGTGAGGTGCAGCGCTTGGACGTGCCCGATGCGCACGCCGCGCAGCGCGACGTCCTGATCGGGCATCAGCCCACCGGAATCCGGCAACTGCACGGTGACCCGATACGACGACGCGAACGGGCTCACCCGCAACGCGCCGGCCAGCAGGTAGGCGGTCGCGAGGACCAGTGTCAGCGCCAAGCCGGCCACCGAGAGCCACGTCTGCCGCCGGTGTCCCGCCCGCACCACGCGGACGAGCGCGTCGGCGGTCGTGGCGATCACGGCCGTGGTCCCGGGCCGGGGACCGGTGGGGCAGGGACAGGGGCAGGGGCAGGGGCGGGCACGATCGCCCCCGGCACGTTCGGGTCCGGTATCACCGGCAGCTGCGGTGAGTTCGGTTCGCGCCCCACGACGCGTTCCTGAAGGCGCCACAACGTGTATTTCAACGAGCCGATGAACTGGTTCCAGTTGTACCGGTGCGGTCCATGCAGCCCGATGTCGCCGCCGAACCCGATGTCGGGGATCGATCCGAGTACCAGACGGTCGGCGCTGCCTGCGCCGGCGACCGCGAATCCCGACGTCGACTTGATCAGCGGCGGAAGCATCCGGTTCAGCGGCAGCCAGCTGGTATCCGGGCTCACCGCGACGTCGTTGAAGGCTCCGGCGAGCGTGTTCAGGTCGCGGATCATGCTGCGGCCGCTGGTGTCGGTACCCCCGACCGAGGGGAACCTGGCCAGCAGCCGAGCAGTGTCGCCGGCTTGTACGGCCAGGTCGGACAGTTCGGTGGTGTTGGCGGCCAGGGCGTCGGTGCCGGGGCCGGCGGCCGCCATCAGGTCGGTGATGGTGCTCTCTTTGGCGTCGATTTCGCCGGCGAGGCGAGACATCTCGGTCATCGCGGTCGACATCTGCTCGGAGCGGGAATCCAGCGTGCCCAGCAGCCGGTTCGACTTACGGATAAGGCCGGCCAGTGCCTGACCCCGATCGCCCGTGGCCCTCCCGAACCCGTTGATGATGTTGGTGAAGTTGCGCACCGCTCCGCCGTTCACCAGCACGGCTGCCGAGCTCAGCAGCGACTCGACCGTCGCGGACGCCGCCGTGGATCCCAGGCCGATGGTGTCGCCGTCGCGCAACATGGCTGTGTCCGGTTGGGTCGCCGGTGGTGGCTGTACCGCCACGAAGACGTCGCCCAGTGGTGTCGCGGTGCGCAATTCGGCCCTACTGCCCAAGGGCAGTTGAACCCCGGCGCTGATGCGCAGCGTGGTCACCGCGGTGTAGTTGCGGGCAACCATGGACTCGACCTCGCCCACGTCGGCGCCGGCGAGCTTCACCTTTGCCTTCGACGGCAGGTTGAGCGCGTTGGCGAAAATCGCGGTCAGCCGATACCCTGCAGAACTCACGCCGGGTGCCGGAAGGGGAACGCTGGCAAGCCCGTTCGTGGCGCAGCCGGAGCTGACGACTGCCGTGGCCGCGATGATCGCGACGATGGCGGGGGAGCGTGTGCGGCGTGCGGTCGTCATTTCTGCCCCATCGCCGCCATGCCGTCCAGCACGTAGGTGAGCCCGAAATCGGGTCCGAAATCCTGCAGGGTCCCGGTGCTGCAGCCCAATTGCCGCAGGCCCATCAGATTGCAGATCTCCTTGGCGTATTGGCCGTCGAACAGGATCCTGTCGATCAGGGCGTGCCCGCGCACCGAACCGTTGGCCTGGTCGATGGCGTTGTAGGCGTTGTCGGCCACCATCGGTGCCAGGTCGAGCAATTCGGCGAGCTCGCGCCGATTGTCCGTCGCCGTCTTGGCCAGGGTGTTGCCGTTGAGAGCGGCCTGTCTGATGCTGTCGCGGTGGGCGTCGAGCAGATCGGCAGCCTGCTGGACCAGCTGGTCGAGCCTCTTCCCGGTGGCGCCCGTTCCGATCTCCTCGTCGTCGAGGACCTGGCTGGCCAGATGGATGGTGGACGCGAACTGCCGCAGCTTGGCGTCGTTGGTGGCCGCCGCCTGCAGCAGCGAGCTGACGTTCTTGACGATCGTCGTGATCTGTTCCCGGGTCTGCACGCCGCCATCGCTGCTCAGCCGCATCGCCTCCGACAGCTCGCCCAGTGCTTTCTTCATGTTCGTGCCGTTGCCGTCGACGACCGCCGCACTGCCGTCGATCGCGTCGGCGAGGGGACCTCCGCCGTGGCCGTCACCTTCGAGCGACTTGGTCACCCGGTCCAGAACCCGCAGGACCCTGCTGAATTCGACGGGCGTCTTGGTGCGCGTCAGGCCGATGGTGTCGTGGTTTTCCAGGACCGGCCCGCCCCGGTAGGGCGGGGTGAGCTCGATCTGTCGGTCGGTGAGGATGGACGTGGACACGGTGACGGCCTGAGCGTCGGCGGGGACCTTGACGTCGCGGTCGACGGTGAACTCCACTTCGACGTAGCCACCCCGCGGCCTGATCTTGGCGATCTTGCCCACCGGCATTCCCAGTACCGCCACCACGTTGCCCTCGTAGAGGCCTGACGCGCTGTCGAATTGGGCCGTCACGGTGATCGGGTCCTGCTTGGCGCCGAAGTACCGCCACCCGACGCCGACCGCTGCGAGCACCGCGGCGACGGCGGCCGCGACAGCGACGATCCTGGTCCTGGCACTGTTCTTGGCGGCCCTGTTCCCGGTCACTTGCAGTCCTTGAAGTACGGGATCATCCCGAACTGCTCGGCGCGACCGCTGATTGCGCACATCCACGAGTCAACCAGCGCGCCGCCGGACGCGGTGAAGTTGATGGCGTTACCGTCCCCGCTCATGTTGGCGACCTGACGCAACATGACGGGGCTGACCTGCAGCATGTTGCGCAACAGGTCGTCGTGTTGGGCGATGATGTCGGTCATGTCGCGGGTATCGTTGATCAGCGAATCCAATTCCGGGCGGTCGTTGATGATGATCTTGCTCATGATGTCGACCAGATTCGTCAGGGACCGCATCATCGCGTGGAAAACGGCGCGCCGGGCGACGAATTGGCCCAGCAGGTCCTGTCCCTGGTTGACCAGGTTGCCGACATTGGCCTGCTGACGACGCAACGTGTTGGTGACCTGCTCGGTGCTCTTGAGCAGCTGGCCCAGTTGATCGCGCCGCCGGGCGATGATCGACGACAGGGTGTCGATGTTCGCCATGGCCTCGGGTACCACCGCGGGCATCTTCTCCAGTTGTTTGCCGAGCAGGGCCAGCGACTGCGCGAACCTGTCGGAGTCCACCTGCTCGAAAGTGGTTGTGGCGTCCTTCAATGCGGCCTGCAGATCGTACGGAACCGAGGTGTGCGCCAAGTCGAATGTGGCGCCCGGTAGCGAACCGGGACCACCGGGTTCCACCGCGAGATAGCGCGAACCGAGAATGGTGGCCACCTTGATGACGGCTTTCGACTGTCTGCCGAGCACGATGTCGTCGCGGATCTTCAAACCCGCTTCGACGTGATCGCCGGCGAGTCTCATGCTGCTGATCGTGCCGACCGGTATTCCTGCGACGGTGATCGGATTCCCGACCCGCAGCGACGCAGCCTGCAGAAACTCCGCCGTGTAGTGCCGGTAGCCCATCCCGAGCGTATGTACGGCCACCATCGTCCCGATCACCACCGCGACCACCGCGACGGCGATGAAACCAAGCCACGTCTTGTTGTAACTTTCCAGCGCGCGCGCCTGCCGTCGCTTCACTCGGCGGTACCAGCGATCAGCCATCGGGGAATCAGCCATCGGGGAATCAGCCATCGGGGAATCAGCCAT
>NZ_JBYCLC010000303.1:0-2125 GCF_057473685.1 Mycobacterium sp. TH-M116
GTTCCGTTTGCCTGCGTCGGGAAATACCAACGTGCCGGGGCGTCGTAGCCGTGGGGGCCGACGTTGAGGTCCAGGTAGGAAAAACCCTCCCTGACCCCCGTTACCGGGCCAGGGGTCCCCGTCCCCTGAAAGACACCGCTGCTCTGGCTCCCGAGGGTCCCGTTGAAAAGGTCGGTGAGCAGTCTGCCGGCGAGGCCTGGGCCGGTGGTCCCGGTGACGGCGGGTCCGACGGCTTGCTCGCCGAACAGCGGATGTCCGGTCAGATACGTGAAGGGGGACCAGAAACCCTGGTCGAAGAATTGTTGTTCGACTCCCTTCACCAGCAGTGAGAGGTCCGCCAGCAGTGGCACATTCGCGGCTTCGCCGGCGGCGTAGGTGGCCCCGCTCGCGCTCAACGCACTCACGAAGTCCGCGTGGAGCAGCGCCGTCTGCGCGGTGAGCGTGTGAAACTCTGCGGCGAAGCTGCCGAACACTTTGGCGATGGCCGCCGACACCTCGTCGCCGGCCGCCGCGGCAATCCCCGTCGTCGCGGGTGCCGCCGCGGCGGAGGCGTCTTTGATCGCATCGCCGATCCCGCTCAGATCGGCCGACGCCACAGCTAGAGCCACGGGTGCCACGATCACGTTCGACGACATGTGCGGCTCCTATTCCGGACGTTGCGGCACTCTGAGGATAGCCACAAGATGGCCGCCAGGTCAGCAGCTCGCGCGGTGTTCACGGAGCTTGCGATGGCGGCCGTCGGAGCCCATTGGGCGATCGATGGAGAAGCCGTTGAAGTCGCAGTGAGGCAGGCGGGTCTCAGCGCACCAGGTCGTCACCACCCGGTCGAGATACCGTTGCGGGCGCGCAACACACACCGCAGCGACACTCACCGCTGCCCTTGTCGCGTCGAATTCCGGTCCCGAGTCTTCCCGGAGCCGCCGCGCGGCGAACCCGCGGGACCGTCGAAATCGACTATCGGCGCGGAAGGCTTGTCGCGACCAGCGCCCATGGCGTGTGGAGCTTTTCCAGGCGTGCTCCCTCGTCAGGCCAGAGGGACTGGGTGCCGGAGTCGCCTATTCGGGAGGTCTGGATCATCGGCGAGATGGCTCCGGCGATATCGGTCACCGGGCATGAGGTTCAGCCGCCGAGCCCCTTCTTGACGGCCGCGTCCTGCTTCTGGCCGACGTCGGTCATGAACTCCTGAGGTACCAGCGAACCGGGCGGGCCGTCGAATTGCAGCGTGACGAGGGCTTTGCCCGCGGTGAACAGCAGCACCGTCACGCCCTTGAGCCCGTCCGGGGAATCTCCGGACAGCGTCGTCCCGCCGGTGCCGATGTTGGCTGGACGCGATGTCGGCTTCTTGACGATGTCGCCCTGAGCGCTCTTTGCCGCGTTGAGCGCATTCGTTGCCGCGCCGGGGTCGTCGAACACCCGAATGGTGTCCTTGATCAGGTGACTGCCGTCTTCGTCGCGAAATGTTGTTGCCACACCCGGCTGGCCGTTCGGATTCTCCGTCGGCGGACTGCCGGTGAACGTCACCGGTGCATGGATGTCGGTGGCCTTGATCAGCAACCCCGCATATTCGCCGGGCCCTACCGGCGCCGCTGTGGTCGGTTCGGGGCCACGGCTGCCCCGGGCCGAGGTGGCGGAAGCGGATTTCGGGGTCGATGTCGTCGCATGGGTACCGCAGCCGCTCGTGGCCACCACCAGCGCCGCCGCCACGGCCACACCTGCCGCCGCCACCGGAGAAATCCTCATCACACGCGCCCCTTCCCGGCTCCTTCCCGGGCTGCATCTGGCGAAGCAAACCGGCTCGAGTGCCGAATCGGACAGTACATCGTCGGGAAACCGGGCGGTGCGGAAAGGGCGCGGCGCTACTCCAACTGGTCGCGCAGGCACTGCAGGGTGCTGGCGAGGATGCGTGAGACCTGCATCTGCGAGACGCCGATCCGTTCGGCGATCTGGCTGTGCGTCATCGATTCGAAAAAACGCATGTGCAGGACCTCGCGTTGGCGTCGGGGAAGCCCACTCACCAGGGCGCGGACCGCTTCCCTGTTCGTGATGTGGTCGATCTGAGGATCGACGCGGCCGACAGCGTCGGCCACCACGCGGGGCTTGCCTGAACTGTCGCTGCAGATGGGCG
>NZ_JBYCLC010000304.1:0-3169 GCF_057473685.1 Mycobacterium sp. TH-M116
CCGGACCGCTCCCGGCACCATGGTGGGCGGGGCGGACGCCCAGGCCCTCGACGTCCGCGACGCAGCCACCCGCGACCGCACGGTGATCGTCCCGGCAATTCTGGCCGTGATCCTGGCAGTGCTCTACGTGCTGCTGCGTTCAGCGCTCGCGCCCCCGATCCTGCTGGGCGCCACGATCCTCGGCGCGCTGGCCGCCCTCGGCGCGGGCGGCTGGTCGGGCAGCCACGTCTTCGGATTCCCGGCGCTGGACAACAGCACACCGTTGTTCGCGTTTCTGTTCCTGGCCGCACTCGGCGTCGACTACACCATCTTCCTGGTCACCCGCGCCCGCGAGGAAGCCGCTCGGCACGGCGCACGCGAGGGCATGGTCCGCGCGGTGGCGGCGACGGGCGGGGTGATCACCAGCGCGGGAATCGTTCTGGCGGCTGTCTTCTGCGTACTGGCGGTGTTGCCGCTGATCGTGCTGACCCAGCTGGGCATCATCGTAGGGGTGGGCATCCTGCTCGACACGTTCGTCGTGCGCACCTTGGTCATCCCCGCGCTGTTCGCCCTCGCCGGCGCGAACATCTGGTGGCCCGCCGATCCACACCGTGCCGAAAGTGTTGAACCCCGACAAGAACGGAGCAGATCATGAACAGGTCGATACTGGCTGCCACCTCGCTGGCCGTCGCCGCCGCCGCCGGCACCGGAGGCATCGCCAGCCCGAAACGGGTGCCCGCCTGGTACTCGCGGCTGCGCAAGCCGCGCTATCAGCCGCCCCGGGTCGCGTTCCCGGTGGTGTGGACCACCCTCTATGGGGACATCGCCGCCGCCTCAGCAGTGACCATCGACCGGTTTCGCGCAGCCGGACAGGACGACCGGGCGCGCGCCTACATGGCCGCGCTCGGTGTCAACCTGACACTCAACGCGGGATGGAGTTGGCTGTTCTTCCGGTACCACAAACTCGGCGCGTCCGCCGTGGGCGCCGCGGTGCTGGCGGCCAGCAGCGCCGACCTCGCCCGTCGCGCCGCGCAGGCCGACCCCAAGGCCGGGCTGGCACTGGCGCCCTACCCGCTGTGGTGCACCTTCGCTACCGTCCTGGCCGCCCACATCTGGCGGCTCAACCGCTGAGCGGAGCGGCGAAAAGTGCCGACACTGTTATGGTTTCGCCGCGATCTGCGACTGGGTGATCATCCTGCCCTGGCCGCCGCCGCCGCGGACCGCGGCGAGGTGCTCGCCTGCTTCGTGCTCGACCCGCGGCTGGAGGCGTCGTCGGGGCGCCGCCGCCTCCAGTTCCTGGGCGACTCGCTGCGCCGGCTGCGCGAGGACCTCGACGGCCGGTTGCTGGTGACCCGTGGCCGTCCCGAGGAGCGGATTCCGCGGATCGCCCAGGAGATCGACGCGACGGCGGTGCATGTCTCACAGGACTTCGCGCCATTCGGACGGCGCCGCGACGATCGGGTACGCGCGGCCCTGGATCCGGTACCTGTGGTGGCCACGGGCTCGCCGTACCTGGTTTCGCCGGGGCGGGTCACCAAGCCGGACGGCACCCCCTACCGCGTGTTCACCCCCTTCTTCCACCGGTGGCGCGACGTCGGTTGGCGGGGCCCCGCGCGTTCCGGCGCCGCCGCGGCGCACTGGATCGATCCGGCGCGGCTGCGGGCCGAGCAGTGCCAGATCCCCGACCCCGGCGCGGCTCTGGACCTCGCCGCCGGGGAGCGGGCCGCGCTGCAGACATGGGAGGCGTTCCTGCACACCGGGCTGCAGCACTACGCGCAGGACCGCAACCGGCCCGACATCGGGGGCACCAGCCGGATGTCGGCGCACCTGAAGTTCGGCACCATCCATCCCCGCACCCTGGCCGCCGAGTTGGACCTGAGTGACGGCGGAGCGCAGGCGTACTTGCGGGAGTTGGCATTCCGCGATTTCTACGCCGACGTGCTCTATCACTGGCCGGCCAGCGCCTGGCGCAACTGGAACCGCGACTTCGACGACATCCGGATCGACGGCGGAGCCGAGGCGAAACGCCGCTTCGAGTGCTGGAAGGCCGGCAGGACCGGTTTCCCGTTCGTCGACGCCGGCATGCGGCAGCTGCGCGAAACCGGCTTCCTGCACAACCGGCTGCGGATGGTCGTCGCGTCGTTTCTAGTCAAAGACCTTCACCTGCCCTGGCAGTGGGGCGCCGAGTGGTTCCTGGACCAGCTTGTGGACGGCGACGTGGCCAACAACCAGCACGGCTGGCAGTGGAGCGCAGGCTGCGGCACCGACGCCGCACCCTACTTTCGGGTGTTCAACCCCGCCACGCAGGGCGAGAAGTTCGACCCCGCGGGCGACTACATCCGGCGCTGGGTTCCCGAACTGGCCGGCGTCGACGACGTACACCTACGCAAAGGCGAACGCCCCCCGGGGTATCCGGAGCCGATCGTCGACCACACTGCCGAGCGGGCCGAGGCGCTGCGCCGCTATCGCGGCCTCGGCTGATCCGGGCCGCTACCAGCAGCTCAGCGAGCCGCCTTCTTGCGTTCGATGTCGGCCAGCGCCGCGGCCCGCTCGGCGCGCTGGTCGGCCGAGCTCTCCCAGGCCAGCCGGCGGTTCTTGACCACCTTGGCCGGCGCGCCGACGGCGATCGAGAAGTCGGGGATGACGCCGCGGACCACCGCGTGCGAGCCCAGCACGCAGCCCCGCCCGATGGCGGTGCCGCGCAGCACCGTCGCCTTGACCCCGACCCAGGTGTCCTGACCGATCCGGACCGGGGACTTGATGATGCCCTGATCCTTGATCGGCACGGTGATGTCGTCCATACGGTGGTCGAAATCGCAGACGTAGCACCAGTCGGCGATGAGCACCGAATCGCCGAGCTCGATGTCCAGGTAGCAGTTGATGACGTTGTCACGGCCCAGCACCACCTTGTCGCCGAACCGCAGCGAGCCCTCGTGGGCGCGGATGGTGTTCTTATCCCCGATGTGCACCCAGCGGCCGATCTCGAGCTGGGCCAACTCCGGTGTCGCGTGGATCTCGACATCCTTGCCCAAGAACACCATCCCGCGGGTGATGATGTGCGGGTTGGCCAGCTTGAACCTGAGCAGCCGCCAATAGCGCACCAGGTACCACGGGGTGTAGGCGCGGTTGGCCAGCACCCACCGCAGCGAAGCCGGCGTGAGGAACCTGGCCTGGCGTGGGTCACGTATCC
>NZ_JBYCLC010000305.1:0-3268 GCF_057473685.1 Mycobacterium sp. TH-M116
ACCGCCTGGAACACCGTCGTCAGCTCGTGATAGCCGTCCTCGCGGCGATCACCCACGGCCAGGTACAGGTTGACCTTGCCGGGCACCCGGACCGTGACCGAACCGGTCGGTACCCACTGCGCGGCGGTGTTGCCGTCAGACATGATCAGCCACGTCAGCCACCGCAGCAGACTATCGCTGCGGCCGCCCAACCACACGCGGCGGTGCCACCCGAGGTCAACACGGTTCAGCCGGCGGTGCCCGCCCCGGGAACCTGCGGCACCCCGGCCTGCGGTCCGGCCTGCGGTCCGCCGCCCGGGGAGTGGGCGGAACCGCCGGAGCGCTGCACCAGCCGCACGAAATCCTCGACGGACAACGTCTCACCGCGGCGCGCGGGATCGATGCTCGCGGCCAGCAGGCGGTTCGCCGACTCGTTGCCCGAGCCTGCCCACCCGGCGAACGAATTGCGGGACGTCTTGCGCCGCTGAGCGAAGGCGACGTCCACGAGTTCGAAGACGCGTTGCCGGAAGGCCGCGTCGGTCGGCCACGGCGGGTCAGAATGCCGATCGATGCGGATCAGGCCGGAGTAGACGCGGGGAATCGGCCAGAAAACGGTCGGCGGCACCGTGCCGCAGCGGCGTACCCGGCCGAAGAATCGAACCTTGACGCTGGGCACGCCGTAGTCCTTTCCGCCCGGTTCGGCGGCCAGCCGTTCGGCCACCTCGGCCTGCACCATCACCGTCACGACCTGGACGGACGGGAATTCGGCGAGCAGATGCAACAACGCCGGAACCGCGACGTTGTAGGGCAGATTGGCCACCACCGCAGCGGGCTCGGCGTCCAGGTCGCCCCGCTCGAGGGTCAGGACGTCACGGGTGACCACCGTCAGCCGGTGGATCTCGCTGTGCGAGTGTTCGGTCACCGTCTGGGGCAGGCGGGCGGCCAGCACGGGGTCGATCTCCACGGCCGTGACCGTCGCGCCACGGTCGAGCAGGGCCAGCGTGAGCGACCCGAGGCCGGGGCCGATCTCCAGGACATGGTCGGACCGGCCGACGCCGGAAGCCGCAACCACCCGCCGCACCGTGTTGGCGTCGTGAACGAAGTTCTGGCCCAGGGACTTGCGGGGCCGAAATTCGAGTTCCCTGGCCAGCTGCCTGATCTCAGTGCGCCCGAGTAGCCGGATGGTCAGCGGGCACCCGCCCGGCCGCTGCATACCGGCCAAGCGCCCCAGCCCTGACGCTGCCGCGTCACCTCCGCGACGGCGATCTGCTCTTCCCGGGTGGCGAGGTCGGCGCGGGGGGCGAACCGCAGGCCACCGCTGCGTTCCCAGGTGCCCTGGTCGAACTGCACACCACCGTAGTACCCGTTGCCGGTGTTGATCGCCCAGTTCCCGCCGGCCTCGCAGCCCGCGATCGCATCCCAGACGGAACCGCGGTTGATCGGCGGCACCTCGGTGCCCGGCCTGGTGCCCACCCGCACCACGGCCTCCCGCGCCGGGGTGATCACGGTGTTGGCGACGGGCAGCCGGCCCGTCTCGACACCGTTGACCGTGATCACCGCGAACGTCACATCCTGCGTGCCCGGGCTGCCGGCATCCTCGACAACCTGGCGGCTCATGTTCATGTCCGGGTCCTCGACGCGACGTGCGGGCGGCAGCAGCGGGATCCGTTCGGTCACCCGTTCGATCCGGTTGCGGGTCACCTCGACCCGCATGCCCTCGACGATCGGCGCGCTCGCGGGCGGCACCACCTGGTCGCTGTCGGCCAGCGGAGCGCCGGCGGCACGCAGCAGCCCGGCGACGTCGGCGGCGGGCAGGTGCACCGTGTGCGTCGTGCCGCCGTCGCTGATCTCGACCGTCTTGGCGCTGACGACCGGCAGCGCCATTCCGGCCAGCGGAACCCGGCTGCCCCGCGACGCCGCGGCGGGTGCGGTGTCGGTCATTGCGAGCTGGGCCAGCGCCTCGTCGACGGTGGATGCCGTCGTCCACAACTGCTTGGACTCGCGGCCGTCCAGCGAGATCTGCAGGGGGCGGCTGCGACGCAACACGATGTCGGCAGCGTCGTTCACGCGCACGTCAGCGGCAGGATAGAGATCGTCGCGCTCGGCGACCGTGAAGCCGTTCTCCTGGACGATGTCGAGCACGCGCGACTTCATGGTCGTCACCCGCATCGCGATTCCGTCGACGTTGAGCGTCACGGTCTTGCAGGCACGCACCGCGATCCCGCCCGCGACCGCCACGGCCAACAGCAGCCCCGCGACCACGAGCCGCAACATCGGTGATTGATTCTGGTGAAGTTTTGTCACAACACTCAATGCGCGTCTACCCCGACCTCTGTCAGCACTTCAACGACCTGATTCACCGGAAACCTCGACGTGAAAAATGGGCCCACAGGCCCATCCGTACGATCACAAGACGGTAACGAACCGGCCACGGTTGAGCAACTCCGGGACCGCGTGTCCGCTTCGTCAATTTACGGAACTACGAACCCGCTCCGGGCTCCAGCCCATAGACCCGACGAGCGTTGCCCGTGGTCAGTCGGGCCAACTCCTCGGCCGGACGATCCACCAACTCAGCGATCGCCCGAACAGTATAGGGAAGGCAGTAGGGCTCGTTGGGGGCCCCCCGGTAGGGGTGCGGCGTCAGGAACGGCGCATCGGTCTCCACCAGCAGCTGCCCGGGCGGGATCAGGGCAACCGCGTCGCGCAGCGCGCGGGCGTTGCGGAAGCTGACCGTCCCGGACAGACTGAGCAGCCAGCCGGCGTCCACGCACCGGCGGGCCATCGCGGCATCCGACGAGAAGCAGTGGAAGATGACGGCGTCGGGGGCGCCTTCCGCGGCCAACACGTCGAGCACCGCGGCGTCCGCGTCGCGGTTGTGGATCATCAGCGGCTTGCCACACCGCTTGGCCAGGTCGATGTGCCAGGCGAACGCCTCGCGTTGCACGGCGGGCTCGGCGCAGCCGTCCAGGCGCCCGGGCCAGTACAGGTCCATGCCGGTCTCGCCGACGGCCACCACCCGGGGGTGGGCCACCAATTCCTCGATCTCGGCGCGGGCGGCTTCGGTCAGCGCATCCGCGCGGGTCGGGTGCAGCGCGACCGCGGCATAGACGCGCGGGTCCCAGCCGGCGGCCCGGGTCACCCAGCGCGCCGACCCCAGGTCGTCGGCGATGGTGACGACCGCAACCACGCCGACCGCCGCGGCCCGGTCGACGATCGCGGTCACCTCCCCCGCGTCACGGGCCCCGCAGGCGTCGAGGTGCGTATGGGCGTCGATCAGGGGGGACAACGG
>NZ_JBYCLC010000306.1:0-35285 GCF_057473685.1 Mycobacterium sp. TH-M116
TCGCCGTCGGCGACGTGGCGGCCACCGACCCGCTGCGTAGCTCGGCCCGCAACCGGGGCGACGCGCTGGTGGCCCATAACGTCCGCGCCGAATTCGCAGGCCGGCGACTGCGCGGCTACCGCGCGCCGAGCCGGCGGTGGGGCTCGCTGCTGGGAATCCAGCCCGACGGGCTGGAGGTGTTCCTGCCGAGTGGAAAAGCCTTCCGGTTGCCCCCGTGGTCGGTGGAACGGGTGGTGATGCCGGGATTGGTCCGATGGGGCATGTACCGCGGGGTCCGCGCGAACGATCCGCTCCGCTGAGCAACGCAGCGCACCACCTCCCGGCGAGCAGACGCACAGGTCTCCCCTGTTCGCGGCGTGTCGCGGCGCCTTTGCGTCTGCTCGGCAGCCACCGGTGCGGCACGGCTACGATCGCGTCAATGCGAGTCCGGTCGGATCGGAGAGGGCGAAGCATCGGGTGAGCGATCCTGGGGTCGATGCGTTCGAGAAGCTGGTGGCGCGGCTGAACTATCCGATGTTCGTCGTCACCACGGCAGCCGACGGTGTGACGGCCGGCTGCCTGGTGGGCTTCGCCGGGCAGACCAGCATCCACCCGCCGCGCTTTCTGGTGGGCCTGTCCACGCGCAACCACACGTTCCGGGTGGCCGGGAGCGCCACCCACCTGGCGGTCCACGTGTTCGACCGGGAGCACCTCGACGTGGTCGAACTGTTCGGCGGGCAGACCGGCGACGACATCGACAAGTTCGAGCGCTGCTCCTGGCACCACGGCCCCGCGGACCTGCCCATCCTCGAGGATGCGGCCGCCTGGTTCGCCGGCGAGATCCTGGACCGGTTCGCCCTGGGTGACCACGTGGGGCATCTGCTGGAACCGGTGGACGGCTGCGCGCCACACGACCTGGAAAGCTGGGTGTGCTGGGGTGACGTCCGGGATCTGCAGCCGGGCCACGAGGCCTGAACGATGGGCTCTCCCCTCATGGGCCCGCGGGTGGGCTCCGTCGGCGGCATCACCGAACTGGCCGCTTTCTACGCCGATCCCCCAGACGGCTTGCGCGCCAACATGATCTTCAGCGCCGACGGCGCCGCCGCCTTCGGCGGTCGCGCCGGCCCGCTGTCGTGTCGGACCGATCAGCAGTTGCTGAAGGCCCTGCGCAGCTTCGCCGACGTGGTGCTGGTCGGTGCCGGCACCGCGCGTGCCGAGAACTACGGCCCGGTGCGGCTCACCGAGGCGCAGCGCGCCCGCCGGCTCTCCGAAGGCCGGCCCGAGCCGCCACCGATCGCCGTGATCAGCCGCAGCGGCGACCTGCCGTCCCGGCTGCTCGACGAGCCCGACCGTCCGCCGATCCTGCTCACCTGCGCACCCACGGCGGCCCGGTTCCGCGACGACCGGCGCCGGCGGGTTTTGGTGGCCGGCGAGGACTCGGTGGACGTGCCGCGGGCCCTGGAGCTGCTGCGCGAACGCGGAATGCCTCGCATCCTGTGCGAGGGCGGACCCACGCTGCTCGACGAACTGGTGGAGGCCGACGTGCTCGCCGAGATCTGTGTGACCCTGGCGCCCAACCTCGCCGCGAGCCAGCCGGTGGGCCGGCGGCCGCCGTCACGGCTGCGCGCGCCCGTCACGATGCGGCTCGAACACGCTTTGGTGTGCGAGGACTACCTCTACCTGAAGTACCGGCGCTGAGCTCGCTCGGCATGCAGCGGGCGAGGCCGCTTCCTATGCTGGGAAGGTCCGGGCGGAACGTGCATCGCCTCACCTGCGCGGCATCGTCTTGAGTCCATCGCCGTTCACATTCTCCGAGTTCGTAGAGGAGGGCCATCGGCCAGGTGAGCAGTGCACACGACGACAGCGACTACCGGAATCTGGCGGTGAACCGGCTGCGGCCCGACGAGCTCCAGTGGGCCCTGAACCATGATGCCGTGCATGGGATCGCCTACGCGTTCCGGCATCCCGTCGCCGTCGCCGATTCCAGCGACGATCCCGCGGACGACAGGAAAACCTATCTCGTGCGCGTCAGGCGCGAGGACCTGGCCGGTGCGCTGGACAAGATCAACGAGTGGATCGTCGCCAACCCGGGCACCGCTGGGATCCAGGCCTACGGATTCGTCAGGGCGCTGTCCCGGGAGGGGCGCAGCGAGCGGGCGGCCGGTGACGAGGAGCACCGTTAGAGGATGTAGAGCATCTCCTGATAGGTCGGTAGCGGCCACAAGTCGTCGGCCACGACGCCTTCCAACGTGTCGGCGGCGCCGCGCACCGCCTCCATCGCCGGCAGCAGCGCCTCTTGGGCATGCTCGGCGTCGTCGAGCGCCGAGGACCCCGAGTGCTCCGCCAGGGCCGCCTTCAGCGTCGCCAGCGCCTTCTCGAGTCCGGCCAGGGGGCCCGATACCGCTTGCAGCGCAGCCATACTCGGCTCCATGCCGGCGGCTTTGAGGGTCGCGACGTTCTGCGCGAGTTCGGTCTGGTAACGGATCGCCGCGGGCAGGATGACCGTCGTCCCGATCTCGAGCGTGAGCCTGGCCTCGACCGCGACCGTCAACGCGTACTGCTCCAGGCGCACCTCGTAGCGGCTGTGCAACTCGCGCTCGCTGAACACCCCGTACTTGGCGAACACGTCGATCGCTTCGGGCTTGATCAGCTCCGGGATGGCGTCCAGCGTGGTCTTGAGGTTCGGCAGCCCCCGTTCGGCGGCCTCGATCTGCCAGTTCTCTGAATAACCGTCCCCGTTGAACACCACCGCGCCGTGGTCGGTGATGATCTCGGTGAGCAGCTTCTGCACCGCCATGTCGAAGTTCTCGCCGTCCTCGAGTGCCTTCTCCAGGATGCTGGCCAGGTAGTCGAACGAGTCCGCCATGATCGTGTTGAGGACGATCATCGGCACAGCAACGGTCTGCCCGGAACCGGGTGCCCGGAACTCGAAGCGGTTGCCGGTGAACGCGAACGGGCTGGTGCGGTTGCGGTCACCGGGATCGGTCGGCAGCGGCGGGAGCGTGTCGACACCGATGATCATGGTGTCCTTGCCTTTCGACGAGGTGGCCGCGCCCTTGGCGATCTGCTCGAACACGTCGGCGAGCTGTTCGCCGAGAAAGATCGAGATGATCGCGGGCGGTGCCTCGTTGGCACCCAGCCGGTGGTCATTGGTGGCCGAGGCGACCGAGACGCGCAGCAGGCCGGCGAACTTGTGCACCGCGCGGATCACCGCCGCGCAGAACACCAGGAACTGGGCGTTGTCGTGGGGGTTGTCGCCGGGCACCAGCAATGAACCCAAGTCGGCGTTGCCTACCGAGAAGTTGACGTGCTTTCCCGACCCGTTGACCCCGGCGAACGGCTTCTCATGGAACAGGCATTCCATGCCGTGCTTTTTGGCCAGAGTCTTGAACACGGTCATCAGCAGCTGCTGGTGGTCGGAGGCCAGATTGGCCCGCTCGAACATCGGCGCGACCTCGAACTGGCCGGGTGCCACCTCGTTGTGCCGGGTTTTGGCGGGAATCCCGAGTTTGAACAATTCTCGTTCGGTGTCCATCATGAAGCCCAGGACGCGCTCGGGAATCGCACCGAAGTAGTGGTCGTCGAACTCCTGCCCTTTGGGTGGCCTGGCGCCGAACACGGTGCGGCCGGCGTTGACCAGATCCGGCCGCGCCAAAAAGAAGTGGCGGTCGACCAGGAAGTACTCCTGTTCGGGGCCGCAGAACGACACCACCTTCCCGGGGTCGGAGTGGCCGAACAACTTCAGGATGCGCTCGGCGTGGGTGCCCATGGCCTGCTGGCTGCGCAGCAGCGGCGTCTTGTAGTCCAGTGCCTCGCCGGTCATCGAGACGAACACAGTGGGGATGCACAGCGTGTTGCCGTTGGGGTTCTCCAGGATGTAGGCGGGGCTGGTGACGTCCCAGCCGGTGTAACCGCGCGCCTCGAAGGTGCTGCGCAACCCGCCCGAAGGGAAACTGGAGGCGTCCGGCTCACCCTGGATCAGCGTCTTGCCGGCGAACTCCGCCATCGTCTGGCCGTCGGAGACGGGTTCCAAGAAGCTGTCGTGCTTCTCGGCGGTCAGGCCGGTCATCGGATAGAACACGTGGGCGTAGTGGGTGGCGCCGCGCTCCAGCGCCCAGTCCTTCATGGCGACCGCGACCGCGTCAGCGACGGCGGGGTCCAGCCTGGCGCCTTTGTCGATGGTCGCCACGATGGACTTGTACACCGCTTTGGGCAGCCGGGCCTGCATCTCGGCCTTGGTGAAGACATTGCTGCCGAATATCCCGCCCGGGGTCTCGCCGGGGACGAAACTGACCGCGGGAGGCACGTATGCCTCGACGTTGTTGATGGCCTGCAGGCGAACCGAGTTGCCGCTCAATGAAATTCCTATCGCTGAGGGACTGCGCCTTTCCCGCGCAGACGACCTCACCTTAGGAACGTTCGATGGCAAACGTGTTACGCCGATGTCAACGGCATGTCCGCAACGGTTACCACCGTGCTTCGGACGCGGCCCGGGACCGCGACCGACCGCCTAGGACATCAGACGCGCGCTGGCGTCGTCCAGATCGTCGCGCAGCAGACCCATCGGAGCGACGGCGGGCACATCGCCGGCGGCGACGACGATGCGGGTGATCGGTGTGAGCGCCCGGAACAACGCCTCGACCTCCCCGTCATCGAGTGCGTCGAGCGCCGACAGAGACAGCGTGTCCGTCGCCGCCTCGATGCGGCCTTTCAGGTCCCGGCCGGCGTCGGTGAGCGACCCGTCGCCGTCGAGCAGGCCCCGCTCAGCCAGCGCCTGCTCGTGGTGACGCCACGCCGCCTCGTCGTAGTCGCGGACGCGGGCGATCACATCGCGCGGGATCCGCCCGGCCGCGGCGTGCAGCACGTTGGACTCGCGCCCGGAGACACCCGCGGCGGCCAGCACCGCGACGTGCGCGTCACCGCGCTGCTCGCGCAGCAGCGTCGTGGCGTGCCACAACGCGGCCAGCGGATCGTCCGGCCACGGCAAGGCGCGGTTCGCGGCGAACAGCGGCCGCCCGTCCAGCGGCGCCCGCCGCGCCGCCTTGCCTGCCAATTGCGCTGCCACCGTGACGTTTTCGTCCACACTCAGCCCGTAGCGCCGCAGCGCCGCCACCGCGGATTCCTGGCGTGCGCGCAGCGCGGCCTGCGGGCCGGCGATCTCCCAGGCCGCGGGCAGGGCCTTGGCGACCCGCTCGGGGGCGAAGTTGTAGAACATCGCGGTCACCACCTCGGCCGGCACCGGGCCCAGCGGGGCCGAACGGGCGGCGAAGTAGCCCATCCAGAAACCCCGGTAACCCAGCCCGTCCAACGCCGCCCGCGCTTCGGGCGCGAAGTACGTCACCGCGTGCACCGGCTCGAAACGGTCGAAGAAACGTCGCGCCAATTCCGGCTCTCTGGGCATGCCCGCAGTCAATCAGACACGCCCTCCCGGCGAATCGGCGCGTCCCTCAGCGATCCGCCGGCTCGTCGTCCTCGGCGTCGGCTGCGGTCAGCGGCATGGCCAGGTCTTCCAGCGACCGTTGTTCGGCCGCCACCCCCAGCCACAGTTCGACGAGGCCCGCAATCGCCATCACCGCCGCCCCGATGAGGAACGACCACATCACCTGCCCGCGCTGCCCGGAATCGATCAGCTGGCCGAACAGCAACGGCCCGGTGATGCCGCCGATCGCCGTACCCATCGCATAGAAGAAAGCGATTGCCAGCGCCCTGGTCTCCATCGGGAAGATCTCGCTGACGGTCAGGTAGGCCGCGCTCGCACCCGCCGACGCCAGGAAGAACGCCGCCGCGAGCACCGCGATGAAGGTCCACACACCGCCGGTCCGGGTCACGAACAGCACGGCGAGCACAACCACGACGGCGGCGGAACCGATGTAGGACATCGTGATCATCGGCTTACGGCCGACGGAGTCGAAAAGGTGCCCCAGCAGCAGGGGACCGAGAAAGTTGCTCAGCGCCCACACGACGAAGAACAGCGGCACCGTCCCGGAGGGGACCCCGTAGAACCCGCTCAACAGCGTCCCCAGGTTGAACGTGACGCCGTTGTAGAGGAACGCCTGCCCGATGAACAACGCCAGTCCAAGGACTGCGCGCCCGGGATACAGCGTGAAAGCCACCTTCGCGATCTCGGCAAACGAGATCGCCTCGCGCTGCAGCACTTTCAGCGGCCGACCTTCGGGTTCGGGAAGCGGTTCACCCGTTTCCCGCCGCACGTCCGCCTCGATGTCGCCGACAATTCGCTCGGCTTCCTGCTCGCGCCCGTGGATGAACAGCCAGCGTGGGCTTTCGGGGACGTTGCGCCGAACCAGCAGGACGAAGATGCCGAAGATCGCGCCGATACCGAACGCGAGCCGCCAGCCGACGTCGACCGGGAAGTGGGAGGTGTCGAGAAGAACCAGCGCCCCGGCCGCTCCCGCGGCAGACCCGAGCCAGTAGGTGCCGTTGATCACGAGGTCCACGCGACCGCGCACCCGCGCGGGGATCAGTTCGTCGATCGCGGAGTTGATCGCGGCGTATTCGCCCCCGATGCCGGCGCCGGTGAAGAAGCGCGTGACGAAGAAGTACCAGGGCGCGAAGGCGAATGCGGTCGCCACGGTGGAGATCAGGTAGAGCACCAGGGTCAGCATGAACAGGTTGCGCCGACCGAAGCGGTCGGTCAGGTGGCCGAAGAACAATGCGCCCACGCACGCCCCGGTGATGTAGATCGCGGCCGCCACACCGATCTGTGCGGCGTCCAGAGCGATGCCGCTGCCCTTTTCTGTGAGCCGGGCCGAGACGTTGCCGACCATGGTGACCTCGAGGCCGTCGAGAACCCAGACGCCGCCCAGACCGAGCACGACGCGCCAGTGGAACCGCGACCACGGGAGCCGGTCAAGGCGCGCCGGCACCTGGGTCGTGATCGTCCCGATCTGCGCACCTGTGCTCATCGTTGCTCCGTTCTGGGTCCGAGACCGGGTGGGTCACCGGTTGGCCGTCGCAAACTCAAGATTCCCAAGGTACTGACCACGCACCCCTGCGGCGGCCTGCGGGGCATGCCGGGGCGGCCAGGCAGGACGGACATGGTGGATTCGGCTACCGTTTACCTACCGTCGTGGTCGACGCCGAGGCGTCGCACGCGCGTCCGGAGGCAGCCATGACCCACACCTGGGCAATCACCGCGAAGTGGTCGACGATCCCGATTGCGGCCCTGCTCTTCGCGGCCCCGGCTGCGGCCGATCAGACCGACGACGCCTTCGTCGCGGCGTTGGACAAGCGCAGGATCGTCTTCCCGAGCGACGACGCCGCAGTCGCGGAGGCCAGAAACGTGTGCGCCAAGCTCGACAAAGGCCAGACACCGGCGGGCCTGACCCTGTCCCTCGCCAAAACAACGGCGCTGTCGGCCCGCGACGCCGGCTACTTCATCGGTGCTTCGGTGGCCTTCTATTGCCCGCAGCACAGGAGCGGCGCCGGAAGTGCGGTGCCCCCGCCCGGCAGGTGAGTCGAGCGCCCGGGGTCACAGGTCCCTCAACCTCGCCTCCTCGAGATCCAGGCTGCGCTCGATGGCCCGCAACACCGTCGCACTGATCCGGCCCTGCTGTCGCAAACCCACCACCATCGCCCGCTCCGCGGCGAGCATCCCCAGGCGCAGAACACGGTATTCGTCGGCCGGATAGCGCCGCTCCGCCGTGTCCCGGTCGGGTCCCTGCAGCCGGCGCACCCTGGAGGTGTAGAGGCTGCGCAGTGACGCGACCGCCGCGTCGGACTCGTCGCGCGCCTCGGGCTGTTCGCCGAGCCAGTCGAGCGCGGCAGTGGCCGCCTGTAATCGGGCCTCCCGCTCCTGGTCGCGCCAATCCTGGCGCCCCACCCCGAGCCTGCGGAGCAGCATCGGCAAGCTCATGCCCTGCATGACAAGCGTCACGACGACAACCGATGCCGCGACCACGATCACCAGATCACGATGCGGGAACGGGGAACCGTCGCCGAGTTGTAACGGCGTGGCCATCGCCGCGGCCAACGAAACGCCGCCGCGCATTCCGGCCCAGCCGATCACCGCCCGTTCCCGCCAGCTTGCTGGTTCGCCCGGATGGCGCCGCAGCCGCCTCAGCACCGGTCGCAGCAGCAGCTCCCACGCCAGGCGCGATCCCATGACCACGGCCAGCACCCCCGCGATGACCATCAACAGCGTCGAGGTGGGAAAACCGGGAACTGGGCGAACCACCCGGACCAACTGCATACCGACCAGCGTGAACAACGCACCGTTGAGCAGGAACACCATCACGTCCATGAACGCGAACGCCTGCAATCGGGCCCCGGGCGCAAACAGCCACCCGGAACGGGCACCGACAT
Source organism: Mycobacterium sp. TH-M116 (assembly GCF_057473685.1). NCBI lineage: Bacteria > Bacillati > Actinomycetota > Actinomycetes > Mycobacteriales > Mycobacteriaceae > Mycobacterium > Mycobacterium sp. TH-M116. Next base: position 8,302 of record NZ_JBYCLC010000306.1, read on the forward strand.
AGACCCCCGCCACGACGGTCGCCAGAATTCCCGACAAACCGGCCGCCTCTGCGAGCACATACGCCAGGTAGGGGGTAGCCAGGGACAGGGTGATCTCGAGCAAGGCCTGATCGAGCCGGCGGCGCAGACCGACCAGGACCCAGGCGATCACCAGGCCCAGCGCCGCGCCGCCCAGCGGCGCCACGAGAATTGTCTCCGCGATCTGCCCGGGCCGCACCACGCCCGCGGTCGCGGCAGTCACGGCCCCGACGTAGAGCACCAGCGCAGTGCCGTCGTTGATCAGTCCTTCGCCCTCGACAATGGTCACCAACCGCTCGGGCGCGTTGAGCCGGCGAAAGACCGCGGTGGCCGCGACCGTGTCAGTCGGCGCCACGACCGCTCCGGCTATCGCGGCGATGGTGATCGGCACGCCCGCGACACCGACCATCACCGCCATCACTCCCGCCATGGTCACCAGGACCAGGCCCACGGCCAACAGTCCGATCGAGCCGGCATTGGCGCGCAGGTCTTCCGGAGCGATGAAGTACGCGGCGTAGTAGACCAGCGGCGGCAGGAAGACGTAGAAGACGACGGAGGGCGACAGTTCCGGCGTGGGCGTCCACGGCGACAGGCTCAGCAGCGCACCCAACCCGACCAGAACCACCGGGTAGGGCACCCCGAACCGCTCGGACAGCCACCCCGCCAACGCGATTGCCAGCGGAAGGCACAGCAACAGGAACATCACTTGTGAGGTCATCGGCCCGGTCCTCCCGAAGGTGCGTTTCGTCCGTGCCGCGATGGGCCGGCGGTCATGACCCGCAAGTCGGCGGCGGCCTCACGCAGATTCGCGCGCCGACGTCCCGCCGTCGACGGTCAGCACCAGGCCGCTGGTGCGGGTACCCGCCGCGAGGTACAGCGCGGCCTCGCCGACGTCCTCGGGGGTCCCCTCCAGCGGCAGCGGGCGGTCCTTTTGCATCTTCTCGCGCGTCTTCCGCACGAATTTGTCGACGGCTTCCGGCCTCAGCCGCGGGACCGACGACGCGAGGATGGGCGTCGGAACTCCTCCGGGTGCAAGGCAGTTCACGCTGATGTCCAGCGGCGCCAGTTCGGTGGCCACGCTGCGGCTGAAATGGATGACCGCGGCTTTGGAGGCCCGGTAGGTCATCACGCCGCCGCCGGCCTGCAGGCCCCCGATCGACGCCACGTTGATGATGCTGCCGCCGTCGTGATCGGCCATGTGGCGCGCCGCCTGCTGGGTGCCGAGCATGACGCCCAGGACGTTGACCGCCATGACCTCGGCGAAGTCGCCGAGGTCGGCCTGCAGGAAGCTCCGGTGCATCGTGCTGGAGATGCCGGCGTTGTTGACCATCACGTCGAGGCCGCCGAAATGCCGCACCGCCGCGTCGACCACGGCGCTGATGTCCTCGGCGGACGAGACGTCGACGTGCTCGAACCGCGCGCGGTCACCGCACGCGTCGGCCAGTTGCCGTCCAGCGTCGTCGATGTCGGCGATGACCACCGAGGCGCCGGCATCGAGGAACGTGCGCACGACGCCCAGGCCGAGCCCGGAGGCGCCGCCGGTGACGATGGCGACCTTGCCGTCCAACCGTGGGGTCATCAACCGGTCCTTTCGGGTTCGTGGCGAATCCTGCCAGTGTGCTACACGGGTTATTCGATGGGTTCGTCGCCCAGCACGGTGGAGCGCAGCATCTCCCGCGCCGAGTTCGGGTCATAGGGCGCCGCGCGGTGCAGCACGCCGCGGTTGTCCCAGATGACGGTGTCGCCGACCGACCAGGCGTGGCTGTACACGATCCCGGGTTCGGTGGCGCGCGCGAGCAACTCGTCCAGCAGCGTCGTCCTTGATCGGGGTGCACCCGTCGATGTGCCAGTCGAAGGTCGCCTTCAGGTATTCCGCCGAGGAGTTCTTGAACCGGTCCAGCGTGATCGGGTAGATCCCGGCGACTGGCCGCACCGATGCCGGAGGCCCCGCCGGTCACCACCGCCACCCGCGGTGTGCTCATTCGTAGACCACCCTGACCCTGCGGCTGGTGGGCAGCGCCTGACAGGTCAGCACCCATCCGACCTCGACCTCGTCGGCTTCGAGGGCGTCATTGTTGACCATGCGGGCACTCCCCTCGGCCAGCCGGTCCATACACGTTTCACAGGAACCGATCTCGCAGGACGAGGGCGGGTACAGCCCCGCCATGCGGGCGGTCTGCAGCAGGGTGTCCCCCGGCTATGGGCCACGGTGGTGGCGGCGCCGTTCAGTTCGATGACGACCTCCTCGGTGACGGCATCCCCGGCCCGGGCCAGCACGGTGTCGACCATCAGGTGTCCACGTGGTCGTTGAAAAGCTCATTGCTGATGCCCTTTTCGACGATCCGGCCCAGCAACTCGCGCAGCGTCTGCTGCTCCTCGGCGGTCAGCACGCCGAACACCTTGTCGTGTGCGGCCACCGCGTCGCTGACGACGGTGGCGGCGACGTCGCGCCCTTCGCCGGTCAGGTAGGCCTGCAGGATGCGCCCGTGCTGGGGATTCTGCTTCCGCTCTACCAGGCCGCGGCGCTCCAGCGAGGTGAGCGCGAACTGAACCCCTTGGGGGCTGATCAACAGGCGACGGGCCAGTTCCGCGCCCGACAGGCCGGGCTCGTTGGCCAGCTGGCGCAGCACACCGATCTGCGCGGTGCTCACACCGTGCTCGCTCATCGCATCGTTGATGGACGTCAGAGAATGGTAGAAAGCCTGTTTGAGCAGCCACATGATGTTATCGGTGAGTTCCATGCCCGCCTCCCCGCCCGATGACGTCCTTGTAAACCTGGCCGCTTTTCATCACGAAGGGCACGTCGAGCGTGACGCCGATGTCCCGGGCGGGATCGCCCGGCACGGCGATGACGTCGGCGAGGTAACCCGGCGCGAGCCGGCCCAGTTCGTCGTCGGCTTCGACGAGTTCGGCAGCCACCACCGTGGCGGCCCGGATGGCCTGCATCGGCGTCATGCCGCGGTCCACCAGCGCCTGCAGTTCCCTGGCGTTCTGGCCGTGCGGGATCGCCGGGGCGTCGTTCCCACAGGCGATCCGGACCCCGGCGGCAATCGCCTTGGGCAGCATGGCCTTCGCGCGGAGGAAGACGTCCTCGGCCTTCTTGCGCAGCTCCGGGGCGATCCGGTCGATCGCCATCGCCTCGGTCAGATACGTGGTGGAGACCAGGAAGGTGCCGTGATCGACCATCATCTGAATCGTGTCGTCGCCAGCCAGGCGTGCGCGGCCACCCGCACCCCGGCCCGATGTGCCTCGTCGGCGATGGCGGCGAACTCGGCGTCGGAATACTGCTGGGAGACCGGCGCGGTGCTGTGCGACATGACCCCGCCCGACGCGGACACCTTGATCAGCTTGGCGCCGTGCCGAATCCGGTAGCGGACGCAGGCGATCACGTCCGGCACCCCGTTGGCGATGCCCTCGGCCACCGACAGCGGCATGATGCCGGGCGCGAGCCGCTGAAAGACCGTCGGGTCCAGGTGCCCCCCGTAGGGGGTGAGGGCGTGGCCCGCGGGGTAGATGCGCGGGCCGGCGTGCCAGCCGTTGTCGATGGCGCGCTGCAGCGCGACGTCGAGCAGGTAGCCGCCGGTCTTGACCATGAGCCCGAGGTTGCGCACCGTGGTGAAACCGGCCTCCAGCGTGGTGCGCGCGTTCACCGCGCCGCGCAGCGTCCGGTACGCCGGGTCGTCCTGGACGCCGTGCATCGGTGCCGGCAGGCCCTCGGGGCCACCGGGGTCGCCGGGGCCGCCGATGAGCAGGTTGAGTTCCATGTCCATCAGGCCCGGCAGCAGCGTGACGTCCCCCAGGTCGACGACAGCGGCCGAATCCGGCAGGGGCCCTTCGGGGTTGATCGCGGCGATGCGGTCGCCGTCGATCACCACGACCGCCGGCGAGCGGATCTGCCCGGCGACGACGTCGGCCCAGCGCGCCGCCCGCAGGACGACAGCGCCGGTTACCGGAACGGTCACGGAAAGGGCTCCGAGACGCAGTCCAGCGTCGACGCCCCGGAGTCGGGAACCCGGGGCTGCTTCCAGCACTCCACCGGAAACGACACCATGATCATCGGGTACAGCAGGTGCATGAGATTGAGCACGTCGTCGGGCAGGTCGTCGAGCGGGAACTTGTCGCCGTAGGCCAGCGCCTCCTCGGCGCGCGGGGTGATCGCGTCGTAAAAGGCCTTCATCTCGGTCATCGAGCTGGCCAGCCGCTTGGCGTAGCGCTGCGACTCCGAGGGCAGGCACCAGTCGGCGAAGGGCTCGAGGTCGGCGAATTCGGTCGGCAGCGTTGCGGTCATCGTGCTGCGGCTCCCGCCGTTGCGGAGGTCGACAGGTAGCGCTCGATCCAGGCCGCGGTCTCCCTGTGCAGGTGGCGCAGCAGGATCTCCTGGTCGTTGAGCAAAAACCTTTCCACCCAACGGGACTCGATCATCGCCTGGGTCGCCTCGAGCGTGTTGGCGTCCTGCAGCCCGTACTCCTTGAACGTCACGGCCGCCAGCTCCTGGGCCGCCCGCTCGCGCGGGGTGCGCGGCCGCGGGAAATGCAACGTGCCTTCGAAGAGGTGGCTGTTGTACGACGTCGGCCAGTAGTGGTAGGTCAGATACCAGCCCTGGCCCCAGAACAGGATGACGAAGTTGGGCAACAGCTGGAACGAATCCAGGCCCCACGGGTCACATTTCGCCGGGTTGAGCCCCGCGGGCATAGCGCCCAAATCCTGCTTGTCCCAGGGGCCGAACAGCCCGCTGCGACAGATGTCATCCATCGGCTTGCGCAGTCCGGGTGCCATCTCCCAGGCGCGCACACCCGACGTGCTGACCAGCCGGTGCGGACCTTCCAGTCGGTAGTCCGGGGCTTCGAAGCCGGCCTCGGCGGCCGCCTTCGAATAGGCCGAGGGCGACTGGTTCGCGTGCAGCACCGGCGCGTGGTAGAACTCCTGGAACGCGTCCATGTAGAGCTTCCAGTTCGCCTTCACCTGCGAGCGGTAATGCCAGCGCGAGGTCAGCTTGCCGAACGGGTAACCCTCCAGGTCGGTGATCATCGGCCCGAGGAACTTGCGCAGCGATTGTTCGGGCCACTTGGCGAAGTTGACGAAGATGAAGCCTTCCCAGACCTCGCAGTGCACCGGCACCAGCCCGTAGCGCCTCTTGTCGAGGTCGAAGAACTCGTCTTCCTGCTGCACGAAGGTCAGGTTGCCGTCCAGGTCGTAGCGCCAGCCGTGGTACTTGCAGGTGAACTGCCGGCACACCCCGCTGGTCTTCTCGAGCAGCATGTCGTTCCACACCAGCTTGTTGCCGCGATGCCGGCAGATGTTGTGATACGCCTTGACGTCCCCGGCTGCCGCGCGCACCAGGATGATCGAGGTTTTCACGACCACTAGCTCTTTGGTGAAGTAGCTGCCCTTTCGCCGAAGTTGTTCCACCCGGCCCACATTGAGCCAGGCGCGTGTGAAGATGGCCTCGCGCTCGAGCTCGTGGACCTCCGGGCTGATGGAGTCCTCGTACGACACCGGTTCGGTGCCCAGCTGCGGGTAATGCTGCGTCCAGCTGTCCTCCGGCGGCTTGGGGAATCGCGCCATCCTGCCTACCCCTCTCGACCCCGTGACCCGGCCCGGCATGCGCCGGGAGCGTGCAGCGCCGACACTATATGCTCGACGGGCGGAATCGCAAGTAGTTGATATTCGTGTCCCACCCCGTGTCAGGAAGGCAAGCGGCCAGTGCACCAAGACGAACTGTTCATCGGCGGGGCGTGGGCCCGGCCGAGCAGCGACAGGCACATCGACGTGATCTCACCGCATTCGGAGCAACTCGTGGCCCGGGTCGCGGCGGCCGGGCCGGCGGACGTGGACGCCGCCGTGGCGGCGGCCCGCGCGGCCTTCGACACCGGCGCGTGGCCGCACCTGCCGCCGGAGGAGCGGATCGCGATCGTGCGCCGGCTCGCCGGCCTGTATGGGCAGCGCGGCGCGGAGATGGCCGAGGTCATCACCTCGGAGATCGGGACGCCGATCGCCTTCTCCCGGCGCGCCCAGGTCGGCCTGCCCGCAATGATGATGACCGCGTTCTGCGATCTCGCCGAGAACTACCCCTTCAGCGAGGCGCGGTGCGGCATGTACGGCCTGGACATCCAGATCCGCAGGGAGCCCGTCGGTGTCGTCGCCGCGATCGTGCCGTGGAACATGCCGCAGTTCCTGACGGTCACCAAGCTCATCCCCGCGCTGCTGGCCGGGTGCACCGTGATCGTCAAGCCCGCCGAGGAGTCGCCGCTGGACGCGCTGCTGCTCGCCGAGATGATCGCCGACGCCGGGGTGCCTGACGGGGTGGTCAGCGTGCTGCCCGGCGGCCCCGAGACTGGCGGCCACCTCGTCGCGCATCCCGGTGTGGACAAGGTGTCGTTCACCGGTTCGACCGCCACGGGCACCGCGGTCGCGACGGCGTGCGCGGCCCGGCTGCGCCGCGTGAGCCTCGAATTGGGCGGCAAGTCGGCGGCCATCGTCCTCGACGACGCCGATCCCGGCGCGGTGGCCGCCGGGGTCCGATCGGCCAGCCTGTCCAACAGCGGGCAGATCTGCAACGCGCTGACCCGCGTGCTGGTGCCCGAAGGCCGCGCCGACAACACGATGCGCGTCGCGCGCGAGGAGATCTTCGGGCCGGTGCTGACCGTCATCGAGTACGGCGACGAGGCCGACGCCGTACGCATCGCCAACGACTCCGATTACGGGCTAGCCGGCTCGGTGTGGACCGCCGACTCCGACCGCGGGCTGGCCATCGCCGGTGCCATCCGCACCGGCACGTTCGGGGTCAACCAGGGCTACACGATGGACCCGTTCGCGCCGTTCGGCGGCGTCAAGTGCAGCGGCTACGGGCGCGAACTGGGCCGCGAGGGTCTCGACGGCTACACCGACACCAAGTCGATCGCGGTGGCGGCCGGCTAGCGTTTGCGGCCGGGGCGGCGTGCGGTCACAGCAGCCACACGCGTCTCTGGGCTCCGGGGCACCCGATGTGCCCGCCTCACAGCGACAATTGCTCCGCGCCTTTGGTTGTCGCTGCGAGGTGGGCAAGAAGACTGGTGACTCCTCCTGGGTGCTGGTGTGGCCTATGTGGTTTCAGCGCGCCGGCAGCCCGAGGATCCGTTGGCCGATGATGTTGCGCTGGATCTCCGACGTGCCGCCGGCGACCAACGCCATCCACATCAGCGTGCGCTCGTGCCCGAGCGACCCGTTGGCCACCTTCCAGCCGCCGTGCAGCGGGCCGACGAGGTTTTCGGCGGGCACGCGCACACCGGTGAAGAAAACCTCCGCGGCGACGATGCCCACGCCCTGCGGGTTGAAGCATTGATAGATGCGCCGGTGGGAGAGTTCCTCGCGATGCACGAACTGCTGCAGGATGCCGGCGTTGCGGCCGCCGAACTCGGGAGGGTTGCCCGGCAACAGCCAGCCGTGGTCGAACTGCAGCCGCTGCAACGCCCGCGCCCACTCCGGGTTGTGCGACGTCGACCGCGACCGCTCCGCCGCCTGCGCCTCGGTTGGCAGGTGCTCGTCGAGGAACCTCACGAACTGCCGCCCGGGGTGCCGCTGCGGGCCCACTACAGCTTCTCCAAGGTCGCCGCCGAAGCCGTGTGCACCTGGGTCGCCGGGCGATACGGCATTCCGCTGACGATCATCCGCATCTGCTCCACCTACGGGCCCGAGGGTGGCGCGCCGGCCGATCGCCTCGATGCGATATTGGCGCGCATGCCGATTCGCCTGCATCCCGACAAGCCCAACAACTACAACCCGATCTACGAGGACGACTACGTCGAACTGGGCATCCGGGCCATGGAGGTCGCCGCTACCCCGCCGGTGGTGGTGAACTGGGCCGGCAGCGAGACCGCCAGCGCCGAGGACTACTGCGCCTACCTGGGCGAGTTGGTGGCGTCGAGCCGATCTTCGATTACACCCCCGACGCGCACACGCCGCTGTGGCCGGACGTCACCCGCATGCACTACGTGCTGGTACGCACGAAAGTCCGCTGGCGCGAAGGCTTCCGGCGAATGGCCCGGGCGCGTCACCCCGAGATCGAGCCCGAACGAGCCTGAAGGACGGCATCGATGCTGCTACCCGGCACGCCCTCCGACGAGGTCGTCGACGTGCTCGCCGCGGGACGCGGCGACATCACCACCGTGTTCGTTTCCATGGCCACCCGCCATCACGAGGGGGCCGACGCCGAGTCCCTGCGCTGGCACACGATGGATCACCGACCCGAACAACACCGGCTCGGTGCGGTGCGGGCGTCGCTGCGGCTGGTGTCCACTCCGCAGTGCCGCAACGCGCGGGCGTTCGGCACCGAGCGGTTCGATCCCGTCGACAACGTGATGTCGTATTTCTTCACCGGCACGGTCGGATTGGCGAGGTTCAACCAACTTTCGGTGGCACTGGGAGGCGCCGGGCGCAAGCTGCCGCTGCTGCCCCGGTCGAGCGCGGCGTCTACGACGTGCGCGCGAAGGTGGCCGCGTCCCGGATCAAAGTGGGGGCCGACGTGCTGCCGTGGTGGCTGGCCCGCGGCGTGTACGTGCTGGTGGAAACTGACGCGCCGACACCGACGGACCTGGCCGGCGCCCCTGCAAGACAGACCCTTTCGTACTGCTTCCTCGACCAGGACCCGGTCGTCGCCGCGGGCAGGCTGCGGCTTGCACTGGAGCAGCGCTGGGCCGACGGCACCGCCACACCGTTGTTCGCCGCCCCGTACCACGTCGTCGTGGCGCACGAATGGGACCGCCATGTCCCGTGAGCGGGCGATGCCGCGAGGATCGGCCTGACGGTGGGCTCGGACAAGGAGCGCACCAGCGCGCAGCGGCTGACCGGTCTGCTCGAGGACGGAAGGGCCGCCGAAGCGGACGGATTCGCCTCGTTCTGGCTCCCGCAGGTGCCCGGCTACCTCGACGCGATGACGGCCGTCGCGCTGCTCGGGCAGGTCACCGACCGCATCGAGATCGGCACCGCGGTCGTGCCCATCAAGACCCGGCACCCGCTCATCATGGCTCAACAGGCACTGACCACGCAGGCCGCGTGCGCGGGCCGGTTCACGCTGGGCATCGACCCGTCACACCATTGGATCGTCGCCGACCAGCTGGGGCTGCCCTACGAGCGGCCCGCCGGTCTGGTCGGCGACTACCTCGACGTGCTGGACGCGGCGTTCGCCGGTCCCGGTGCGGTGTCGGTCGACAACGCCACCTACCACGTGCACAGCCCGGTGGACGTCACCGACTCCGCGGTGCCGGTGCTGCTGGCCGCGCTCGGCCCGGCGATGCTGCGCATCGCCGGGGAACGCGCCGGCGGCACCGTCCTGTGGATGGCCGACGAACGCGCGATCGGCGACTACGTCGTCCCCCGTATCACAGCGGCGGCAACAGCTCTCGGCCGCAACGGGATTCGCGTGGTGGCCGGCGTCCCGGTAGCGCTGTGCCGCGCCGGCGAGGTCGAGCAGGCCCGCGCCCATGCCAGCGAGGTCTCTGCCACGCGGACTTCTCCCCCAACTACGTGCGGCTGCTCGAGCACGGCGACGCCGCCGACGTCGGCGACACCATGGCCGCCGGCGACGAAGCGGCCATCCTCGCCAGGTTGCGCCGGTACCGCGACGCCGGCGTCACCGACCTCGCCGCCCGGGTGGTGCCGCTGGGCGAGAACGCCCGGACCCGGCGCGAGTCGCGCCGCCGCACACAGCAGTTGCTTGCCGCCCTGTCCGCGGAATTCGCCGCCGGAGCATAGCTGCGCGGCGGTGGGGAAAAGCGCATAATGACAAGCCGTCAGCCACCGACAGGAGGCCACGATGGCAACGCCCTACAAACTCCTGCAACTGGCGCTGGTTTTCGTCGGCGCCGTCATGCTCCTGGTCTATCCCCTCGCGGTGGTCTGGCCGTCGGGCTGGATGTGGCACTCCGGTGCGCCGTACCGATCCGACTACTTCATGATGATCGTCGGCGTCTACGCCACCCTCGGGGTGTTCCTCATCAATGCGGCGCGCAGCCCGGAAAACAACCTCAGCCTGATCTGGTTCACGGTGTGGTCCAGCGGCGTGCACGCCGCGATCATGACGGTGCAATCCTTGGACGACGGCCACATGGGACACCTCTGGGGCGACGTGCTGGCACTGTTTTTCGTGGCTGTGGTCTTGGCGGTGCTCGTGCGGGCAGCGGGGATCAAACAGCCGCCCGCCGATCGGTCTCGGCTGGCGACGAGGTAACGCGGACCACCGGTGGGCCCAGGGTTTGGGCGCGCCCGATTCGGGCGATCCTGACGTGAAGTGTTCGTCGACCCGTCGAGGAGATCTCGCGTGGATCCGCAAGCCGACATCGACCCGCCGGAGGTACCCGAAGACGCCAGGAAGACCACCGAGGGGCAGCGTCGGCTGCAGGAAGAGCTGGAAAACCAAGGCGAGGACCCGGACGCGCCGGGCCTGCACCAGTCCCGTCATGACGTCGCTGACGAATCCCGGCGTTAGACACCCGACAACAAACAGCAAAGTCTGCCCACGCGTCGCACGGGACACTAAGCTACTGACCGTGGGTACCGCCGTGCTGGCCAACGGCCGGGGCCGCTGGCTGGCGATCGCGGCCTCGGTCATCGTCTCGTCCGCCATGGTCTACGCCCAGAGCACCGAGCACCGGTGCTGCGTGGGACACCCGGCCGTCGCCAAAACCGCGGCGCCCGGCAGCCCACAGATCGCCCGCGCCCCGGACGGGCCGCAGATGTCCGCTCCCGCAGACGGGCCGCGCATTGCCACCCCCGCGGAGGTGCAGTCGTTGGCAGCCAACGCGCCCACTGCCCCCGCCGCCGCCCAGAATTTTCTGGTCGCGCTGCCTCCCGGCGTGGCGCCGGAGCATGGGTTGCAGGTCAAGACCATCTGGGCGGCGCGTGCCATCGGCGTACTGTTCCCGGAGATCAGAGCGATCGGCGGGTACCGGCAGGACGCCCTGAAGTGGCACCCCGAAGGATTGGCGATCGACGTGATGATCCCGAACTACCACAGCCCGGAGGGGATCGCGCTCGGCAACCAGATCGCCGGGTATGCCCTCGCGAACGCCAAACGCTGGGGCATCAACCACGTGATCTGGCGGCAACGGATCTACCCGGGCATCGGCACGGGGAGCTGGACGGCGGACTACGGCAACGAAACCCTCAACCACTACGACCACGTTCACATCGCCACCAATGGGGGCGGCTACCCCACCGGGCACGAGATCTACTACATCGCGGCGATGAGCCCGCAGCCGCCGGCGTGATCGGCGTCTGCGAATCTCCGCATGCCACGAGCGTCGAACCGCCCCACCGGTGGTACGAAATCACCACCCAGGGTGAGAACGGGCGATCGGTCACGGCGTGGGGATATTCGGATGCCGGACCGTGGGGTTCCTGAGCCGGCGGTTGCTCATGGGTTCTCGCTGCGACTTCTGATGTTCAATCTGCCGGATCAGCTCGCGCTTTGCTTCGCCGAGGGCGCGGGTTAGGTCCGGGTTGTCAGCAACCGCTACCAATGGCGGAAAGCCGGGCAGGCTCGTGCGCAATGTGACGCGCTGTTCCTTGCCGCCGCGGTCCTGCAAGGAGACATCGACGACCAGGTCATGAGGGTCCCACCTTCCCAGGTGCGGCCCGAGCGTCGACAATGCCTCCACCACATGGCGTCGCTCATGCTCCTTGAAACCCGCACCCACCTGAAGCACGAGCCCCCCGAAGACATCTCGTTGTTCGTACTCGGATTTACCCATCGTGGCCTCATTTCGCGTAGGCGGCGGCCCTGCGCGTGCGGTAAACGCGCCGAGCCGCCCTCGAGTGACTGCAGGTCCGGATTGACCAGAGCGGGCAAAGAAGTCGCCGCCACCCGATTTCCGAGACACACGCAAACAACATCGAGCACCGCAGCGAATTCAAGCGTGCACATTTCTTCTGGTGGACAACGCCTCTGGTGGGCAACGCCTTTGGTTATTTTCGGAGTTGGAACTCCGTCAAAACGCTTGTTAGATGGCCTGTCTGCCAAGTATCTCTACCGCGTAACACTACACGCCCGAATGCTCCTTGGCGAAGCTTCGCGACAACCGGTCATGATTCGATTCACGACGACACCGCTGACCACCGCGGCGTTTTAAGGGGTGTGCATTCCGGACACGACAGCAACGCCCCTCGAGAAGGTGGACGCGAGGGCGCCTCACGTAGTGTCGATTGGGTGACGTCAGCAGATGGGCGATCAGCGGGAGTGTCGGTGTGACATGTGGTATCGGTGACATGGGGTAGCGGCCTGATCGCCGGTCCGGTGAACCGGGCGATCGCGACCACGCGGAACGGCATCGAGGTGCTGCGGTTCGGTGGCCTTCAAACCGGATCCCGTCCGTCGCCGTTTCGGATCGTGGAGCGCTCCGACATGTACCGGCTGCGACGGTACTTCCCCGACGGGACAAACGATCCGTCACGGCCGCCGGTAATACTCGTGCCGCCGATGATGATGTCAGCCAATGTTTTTGACGTCACCAGACACCAGGGCGCGGTCGGAGTCCTGCATGAACTCGGGGTGGACCCGTGGGTGGTGGACTTCGGCTCACCGGACCGGGAAACCCGTGGGCTCGAACGCACGTTGAGCGACCATGTGATCGCGCTGAGCCGCGCCGTCGACGCGGTACGAGCACACACCGGGCGCAAGGTGCATCTGGCGGGCTACTCGCAGGGCGGCATGTTCTGCTATCAGACCGCCGCCTACCGACGTTCCGAGGGCCTGGCCAGCGTCATCACGTTCGGTAGCGCCGTCGATTCGCTCGGCGGTCTGCCGTTCGGGATTCCCGCGGCCTTGGCGGGCCGCGGCGCCCAGCTGGTCGCCGACCACGTCTTCAACCGTCTCTCCGTGTCCGGATGGATGGCCCGTACCGGGTTTCAACTTCTGGACCCGATCAAGACGGTACGGGCGAGATGGGACTTCCTATGGCAACTCCATGACCGGGAAGCGTTGTTGCCCAGGGAACAGCAACGCCGCTTCCTCGAGGTGGAGGGGTGGGTGGCATGGTCGGGCCCCGCGGTCGCCGAACTGTTACGGCAGTTCGTGGTCCATAACCGCATGATGGCCGGTGGAGCGGTGATCGACGGCACGTTGATCACGCTCGCGGAAATCACCTGTCCGGTCGTTGCTTTCATCGGCGAGATCGACGATATCGGCCAGCCCGCATCCGTGCGAGGTATCCGGCGGGCCGCCCCCCGGGCCGAGGTGTCCGAGGTGCTGTTGCGGGCGGGGCACTTCGGGCTCGTTGTCGGATCGACCGCCGCCACGCGCACCTGGCCCACCGTGGGCCAATGGGTGCTGTGGCAAGACGGTCGGGGGCCCAGGCCCGACGGCGTTCGTCCGATGCAGGCCGACCCTGACGCCGGGGGCGACGGCGCCGCCGGGCTCTCGGCGCGTATCGCTCACTCGGCGGGTGCGCTGGCCGAATTGGGTATCGGCGTGGGGCTGGGGCTGGCCGGCGCCACGGTGGGTGCGGCGCACAGCGGCGGGGAGATCGCCGGGGAGGCGCTACGTACCCTGCCCCGGCTCGCCCGCCTCGGACGGCTGCAGCCCCATACCCGGGTGTCGTTGGGCAGCTTGATGGCCGAACAGGCCAGCAGAGCGCCTGAGGAGGAATGCTTCCTCTTCGAGGATCGGGTGCACACCAACGCCGCGGTTGATCGCAGCATCGACGACGCGGTGCGCGGTCTCATCGCCGTCGGTATCCGTCAGGGAGCCAACGTCGGTGTGTTGATGGGCACCAGCCCCAGCGCCGTGGCCGCGATCGCGGCACTGTCGCGGCTCGGCGCGGTGGCGGTGCTGCTACCCCCGGATGACGATCTCGCCGCGGCCGTCCAGCTGTGCGAGGTGTCCGACATCGTCACCGACCCGGACCATCTCGCGGCGGCCACCGCAACCGACGCCAGGGTGCTCGTCCTCGGCCACCTTCCCACCGGCGGCCTGGGCCGGACGGCACCGGGACGGGTCGTCGAGCTGGACCGCCTCGACCCGTCCGGTGCGCCGCTGCCCCGGTGGTATCGGCCGAACCCGGGCCGGGCAAGCGAACTCGCCTTCGTGTTCTTCAGCACGACGGGCGGACGCCGGGTGGTCAAGGAGGTCACCAATCATCGGTGGGCGCTGTCGGCGTACGGCACGGCCACTGCCGCCGCGCTCGGGCGCGGCGACACGATCTATTGCCTGACCCCGCTGCACCATCCGTCGGCTCTGATGGTCGCCCTCGGGGGCGCGGTCGCCGGCGGCTCGCGCATCGCCTTGACCCGGGGCGTCGACCCGACGCGGTTCGCCGACGAGGTGCACCGTTACGGGGTCACGGTGGTGTCCTACACCTGGGCAATGCTGCGCGAGCTGGTGGAGACGACATCGCCAGACCTCGCAGAACATCATCCGATCCGCCTGTTCATCGGAGCCGGAATGCCGATCGGGCTGTGGCAGAAGGTAATCGACCGATTCGCTCCGGCCCGCGTGCTGGAGTTCTACGCCTCCACCGAAGGGGACGCCGTGCTGGCCAATATCACCGGCACGAAGACCGGGGCCAAGGGTCGGCCGCTGCCGGGCAGCGCCGAAATTCGGCTCGCCGGCTACGACGCCGCGACGGGCCGGTTCAGCGAGGATGAACACGGATTCGTGCGGCCCTGTGCGGACGACGAGGTGGGCGTGCTGCTGGCGAAACCACGCTCCGGACTCGATGCCGCGATCGGCTCGATGCGCGGTGTATTCGCCGCGGGAGACACGTGGATCACCACGAACCACCTGTTTCGCCGCGACAGCGACGGCGACTACTGGTTCGTCGACCACAGGAACACCGTGATCCAGTCCGGGCGCGGACCCGTGTTCTGCCAACCGATTTGCGACGCCCTCGGCGACATCACCGGGATCGACCTGGCCGTCGTCTATCCCGTCCCGACCGACACGCATGACGTCGCGGTCGCGGCCGTGACGCTGGGCAAGGACGGCGTCCTCACCGCGGCCGACCTGACCACGGCGTTGAGCGTCCTCCCCCGTCACCAGCGTCCCGCCATCGTCCACATTGTTGACCGCATCCCGCTTACGCCCTCCTATCGTCCGCTGTCGACCGAGCTGCGCGGGGCCGGGCTGCCGGCGCCGGGGGAAACAACCTGGCACCACGACCTCACCGACGGCCACTATCGACAATCGGCCACAAGCCACGACGCCCAGCCCCAGCAACGAACCGTGGACAGCGAGTAGGCGGGCCACTCCGGCGGCGAGCCGGAGTAATGACCTTGCCCCGGCCCGGTTTGCAGTAACCCCGATCCTGTGAGGTCAACCGCGTCCAAGGCGGCGAACTGATCATCGGAGGCACACAACGCGACCAAGCATGGGGCGCAACACATTAACCGCCGGGATCGACGCGGACTCGACATTTCTTTCCGGCGCCGCACTCCACAACCTCAGATTTTGCATCTTCGAAACCCAGGGTCGACCACCGTCAACGCCGGACCATCGAGCTTGGCGATTGCTTCTGTCAAGGTGCGTTGTTCCTGCCGGACCTGTTGTATACCGCCGCACACCAGGCACACCGTGCGATCGCATCTCGAGGATTGTCCGAGATCCTTGCGGGTCGCGATGAGCTGTGGCGGACGGTGAGGGTGGCTTTGGACGATGGTTATCGCTGCCTCGAGCGTGCTGGCGGCGGGTAGCAAGCCCTGTGGGTCGCCGATCCGCAGCACCCGGGACACTGCCGCACCGAACACTGTTGCCCAGCCGATGCCGACGTGCGCGCAGCAGACGGAGACCCTGTGCAGTGCCGAGAAACCCTCGGTCCCAAAGAACTCCAGCTCGCGCAGATCAAGGATCAGCCCGCGGCAACGCATCAGATGCCCTAACGTGTAGTCGGTCAGAATGTCAGCATTGGATGCGTCGATGTCGCCGTGGGCGCTGATGACAGCTACCGACGACCTGAGCCGACGACTGACTAACCGTGCGGTGTGACCCTGCCAGGGCTGGGAAAGAAAGCCACCCTCTGGCAGCACGGAGGGGGCGGGCGGAGTATTCATGGTGATCCCCGACATGCGGTTGCCACCGGTCTGTTCGGCGCGAGCTACTGCTCTCAGAGGACAGCAGCGGACAGCTGACCTCATCCCGAACTGGTTGAGAGTCTCAACTCAGCTGACGTTCCACCCCGCGGGGGCAATTGTCAAGCGCCATGTGGGCCGGATCTTGGCAGTCGACACTTCGCCGCATCTCGGTTCTGATCAGGTTTTTCGATTCGTCAGCTCGCGATCTCGCGCGGTGGTGACGATGAAGTCATCGAGGATGTCCACGACCGCTGTCGGGGACTCGACATGTGGGAAGTGCCCGACACCGGGGAGCACCTCAATTCGACTACCTGGCACGGCGTCGTGAGCGGCGTAGCCGTCGGCGACAGGAATGATCCGGTCCTGCTCGCCCCAAACAAGCAACGTGGGTAATCCATGACTTAATTGAGTAACCGATGTTGGGCTCCCGCTCGCCGTGTCCGGTGTCGGCAGGGTCCTCGCCGGTGAGCTTCTCGAGGATGGATTGGGCGGAGGTGTGTCGATCGATGTCCGCGCGATCCGCCTGGGTGTTCAGTTCTCGATCGGCTTGCCCCGGCGTGTAGCCGCGGCCGATGAGGACCCCGATCGCCTGATTGACGACCGACGCGTTGCGCAGATATGTCCCGGTGTCCGATCCGGCCGGGACGCTGAGATGCCCATCGAGCACGAAGTCGCTGGCCGGGCGACCGGTTAGCCACGCCAGGTCTGCGGCGAGGTCGACAAACGTTCCCGGGGTGCCCGCGTAGAGGATGAGGGCAACCGACGACAATGCCCGGCCCTCACCCACACCGGCCAGCATCAGCCAAAGCGAGGTGCGAACATTCTCAGCCGCGCCGTCCTCAACGGTAGTGAACGTCAACGGCGGGATACTGCAGTCCACGGTCACGCTCAGCCCGAGATAGCTGGACACGGCCGCCTGGGCGTCGACACCCAATTGCTGCAGACTGTGCAGCACATCGGCGCCGGGCTCATCCAGGGCGGCGGTGAGGATGCCCAAATCGGCGGCCAGGGCCGCACCGATCTTCATGACAGGATTGCTCCGCTGGGCGCTCCCGAGCGCCGATTGAGCCTACCGGTGCCGAACGGGCGAGTCGCCCTGCCCGGTGGGGAAGCCGCGACGCGAGCCAGGACCCGTCGTGCTTGCTGTTTCCCCGCCCTCCAACCTACGCGCGTCCCACCCGCGCAGCGACCGTTCGGCCGTGGAGCGAATGGCGGTTCGGGCTCAGGTCGGGTCGCGTCGGGCGCGGGCGCGGCGCACGGCTTCATCGACCATGTGTTGGGCCACGTCGGCCAATTTGCGGTGTTCGGCCTGGCTGATCGCCCGCAGCTGAGTGAACGCCTCCTCGGCGCTACGCCCGCTGCGTCCCCGAATCAAGCCGATCGCCTGATCGATCACCGGGCGCGTCGACAGCGCCGTCTGCAACTGGACGGTCAGCGCCAACGCGTGCGCAAGGATCTGGGCGTTGTGCACCGCCACCGCCGCGGGCTTGGCGAACAGCTCCCCCAGTTCGGCGGCGTGCTCATCGAAGACGTCTTTGCCGTGGGCGTAGACATTGATCGCCCCGATCGCCTGGCCCGACAGCAGTAGCGGCAACGACAGCGCACTGTGCACGCCCAGGCGGCCCACCCGGGGCCGAATCGCGGCCACATCTTCTCCCCGCCCAACGACCCGGACCGCACCGTCCGCCGCTCCAGCGCCGCGGTGATGCAGGGCCCCTCCTTGAGAATCACGTACTGAATCTCGTCGATCTCGGCGACAAACGGTGCACTGGCGGCCAACGCCTCCACCATGTTGTCCACCAGGTCGACCCGCAACAAGGTCACCCCGGCACCATCGGCGCCCGGTATCGCGCGCACCGCAAACGCCGACACCTCAGCCAGCAACTCGGACAACCCCAGGCTGCCGGCCACCAACCCCGCCAGGTCGTCGATCCCGGCCCGCAAGTCAGCGGCATCAGCACTGACCTGCTGCGCGCTCAGCGACCCCAACGGTAACCCGTCGGCGTCCTCGGTCAACTCCGTCATACCTGCGCTCAATAGTCTTGGCGGAACTGGGATCGGTACCGAAACCCAGCGCCCTACCCGTGGCGCAACCGTCACGAGATGGTTGTCAGGACAATAATAGCGTCGGCAGCACCGAGAGCCGCACTATCGCGCGTCGGAAACGGCGGGGCCAGCAACCGGACCAGACACCTGCGACGTTCGAACGAGCCAAACCCCGGCAGCCGGTCGGCCTTGTCAGCGTCGTCTTTGTTTCGATCTCTGCTTGCCGCCTCGCGCTCTCAACCGTTCGTCTCAATAGTCGCCGTGCGTGGTTCAATCACCCCAGGCGGCACGAAATTGATTCGGTAGGTCGATACGAGCAGTCCAACGGGTGTAGCGTGAAGGGCGTTGAGAATCAGCTGGTCTGGGATGAGTTGAGCCGTCCGCCGCTTAATTCAAGGAGCATTGGCTCCGAACCCTCACACACTCCGGTGATCCACTGGACGTCAGGTCACCATGACCACTTCACTTGCGTTGTGTTCCAACGCCGGCGTTTCCCTGCCAGATCCGCCCCGAACCGCACCCAGTGATGATCCACACCCAGCCTTACCGGCCGCCGTGGGGTGGCACCGCGGCGGCCCCGACACCGGGTCGCAGTTCTGGGTCACCCGAGCGAAGTCGCCCAGGTTCGACCCACTGACCGATGTCAAGGCCTCCGAGGACCTGCTCGACGCCCCCGTGAGCGAGCCGCCGGTGACCACGATGTGCAGCGGCCATCACCCATCTACCTTCCGCCGACCAAAGTCTGCGCACCCGCCACTTCGTCAACATTGTGGTCGCCGGGAACCGCGCGACGCGCGATGGCTGAGCATGGACGAAGCGGTGGTCCACTGCACCGAGGGCCTCGGATCGGGGACTCAATGACCATGTCTGCTGTTAAACCGGCGGAGCGACCCGTGACGTCGGAACCGAACAACTCTCCAGCGCCGATGCCCGCGGCAGCATATCGGCCCATCGCCCGACAAGCGCTCAGGCTCACGGGCGCAGAACTCGCATTGGTCGCCGTCGCAGACAACTACGACATACCCACGTCAGAGGTGGCCGATGTGATGATCGTGGAAACCGCCGGTGCTGCAATGACCTCGACGCCGGCTCATGCCATCTCTGTTGCCGGCACCTCGATCGAACAGGCCTTCGTGGAGCGGATCCCTCGACGAATCAACAACTTCGACGTCGCGATCGACGGCGTCCAACATGCCGGCCCAGCGCTGGTGCTTCCGCTGCGCAGCAACGATGCCGTGGCCGGGGTGCTGGTCGCGCTGCGGCGTGGCGGCGCCCGGGCGTTCGGCGACGAACAGCTCGACATGATGGCCGCTTTCACCGACCAGGCGGCGCTCGCCTGGCAGCTGGGGTCCACACAGCACCGGATGCGTGAAGGCGACATTCTCGATGAGCGCGACAGAATCGCAAGGCACCTGGACGACCACGTGATCCGGCGGATCTTCGCGATCGAACTGGCATTGCATGGGGCCATTCCGCGGGTGCGATCAACCGAGGTGCAGCAGCGACTGTCCCGCAGCATTGATGATCTTCAAGGCGTGATTCAGGAGATCCGTGTCGCCATTTTCGACGTGCACGGCGCAGTGCCGGCCATAACCCAGCTGCGAGAGCGGCTTGACGAGGTAGTCGTCCAGTTGTGCGGATCGGAACTGGAGACCACGGTTCAATTCGTGGGCCCCTTGTCGGTTCTCGACGCTGCACTCGCCGATCACGCCGAAGCCGTTGTGCGCGAAGCGGTCAGCAACGCCGTCCGGCATGCCGGCGCGACCAGCCTTACCGTGACGGTAAAGGTCGGGGACGACGTCTGCATCGAGGTTATCGACAACGGTCGAGGCATCCCCGGCGACGTCACCGGCAGTGGCTTGAGCAGGTTGCATCACCGCGCGCAGCAGGCAGGCGGCACGCTCACCACCGCGGATGCTCCCGGCGGAGGTACCTTGCTGCGCTGGGCAGCACCGCTGCCCTGAACATCGCCCCGCTGCGACCACGAGCGGCTCAAAGGGTCGATGCGACCGGGCCGGTCAGGTCGACGAGGCGGTGCGAGTAGCAGGCATTCTTACGACCCACCGGGTCCGGCGCGCTGACACCATCGAAAGGAACTCCACGACAAACGTTCTCGGGCAATCCCGCCTCCCGGCCGGCCAACCGCTGCCGACACTATCGCCGGGCTGGCCCATCGGCTCCTATCCCACTGATGCCAAGGCTCAACAGGCGGTCGAATACCTCTTCGCCGCATAATTCCCCGTCTAGACGAGAGGTGCCGCGCCAGCGAGTGGGGCTCGCGCCTGGTGACGGAGGAGTGTTGTGAAGTCACCGCCGAAAGGATTCTCATGCCATACAAGGTCAGCCTGTCGCCGTCGATCTCTCCCGCCTACACCGGGCGGCTGTCCACCACGTCGGTGCCCGCACTGAGGCTGCCCGACGAAGATATGGAGCCCGCCGCCGCGTACCGGTTCATCCACGACGAGTTGATGCTCGACGGCAACGCGCGGCTGAACCTGGCGACGTTTGTCACCACCTGGATGGATCCCGAGGCCGACAAGCTGATGTCCGAGACATTTGACAAGAACATGATCGACAAGGACGAATACCCGGCCACCGCGGCCATCGAGTCGCGGTGCGTGTCGATGGTGGCCGATCTGTTCCATGCCGAGGGGCTGCGCGACGACGACCCGACCACCGCCACCGGGGTGTCGACCGTCGGGTCCAGCGAGGCGGTGATGCTGGGCGGGCTGGCGCTGAAGTGGCGGTGGCGTCAGCGGGTCGGTGACGCGGCGAAGAGCGGCTGGCGGACCCGCACCCCGAACCTGGTGATGGGCTCCAACGTGCAGGTGGTCTGGGAGAAGTTCTGCCGCTACTTCGACGTCGAGCCCAGATACCTGCCGATGGCCAAGGGCCGCTACGTGATCACGCCCGAGCAAGTGGTCAACGCGGTCGACGAGGACACCATCGGCGTGGTCGCGATCCTGGGCACCACCTTCACCGGTGAGCTGGAACCCGTTGCGCAGATCTGCGCGGCCCTGGACACGCTGGCTGCCGGCGGCGGCGTGGATGTCCCCGTGCACGTCGACGCCGCCAGCGGCGGGTTCGTGGTGCCGTTTTTGCAGCCGGATCTGGTGTGGGATTTCCGGCTGCCGCGGGTGGTGTCGATCAACGTCAGCGGCCACAAATACGGGCTGACCTACCCGGGCCTCGGTTTTGTGGTGTGGCGCGGTCATGAACACCTGCCCGAGGAGTTGGTGTTCCGGGTGAACTACCTCGGCGGGGACATGCCGACGTTTTCCCTGAACTTCTCCCGGCCGGGCAACCAGGTCATCGGCCAGTACTACAACTTCCTGCGGTTGGGTCGCGCGGGCTACACCCAGGTGATGGGATGCCTGTCGTCGACGGCGCGCTGGCTGGCCGACGAGTTGCGCAAAGGCAAGCACTTCGAGGTGATCTCCGACGGCTCGGCGATCCCGGTGGTCTGCCTACGGTTGGCCGGGAATTTCGGCTACACCGAGTTCGACGTCTCCCACGCCCTGCGGTCCTACGGCTGGCAGGTGCCGGCCTACACCATGCCCGCCGACGCGACCGACGTCGCGGT
This sequence comes from Mycobacterium sp. TH-M116, assembly GCF_057473685.1. Lineage (NCBI taxonomy): Bacteria > Bacillati > Actinomycetota > Actinomycetes > Mycobacteriales > Mycobacteriaceae > Mycobacterium > Mycobacterium sp. TH-M116. The sequence continues at coordinate 29,987 of NZ_JBYCLC010000306.1, forward strand.
GCTGCGCGTCGTGGTGCGCGAAGGGTTCTCCGCCGATCTGGCCCGGTCACTGCGCGACGACATGATGTCGGCGCTGGCCAGTCTGGACGACCTCAAGCCCGGCGGCCACTTCAACAACCAGCGGCCCTTCGCCCACTAAGCCACAAGGATGCACATTCACGAACGCAGAAGTGCTCAAGCCGGCCGCCGAACACCCATAATGACCCGGTACTTCACGATCCATCTCCCCCAGCGTCGGCCAGCATCCGTAGAAATCTTCGAAGCACGTCGTCGTGCCGTTCCGGTCGATCGATGCGAGGCAGTAGGCGGGCACGGCGTCGGCCTCCGGCACGCGGGCGAACACACCGGGCGGCACGCCATCACCGGGCTGATGTCGACACCCGAGGTAGTTGACACTGGAAGGCAAGCGCCGTCGGCAGGCGCGCAGCCAACCGGCCAGTGCCGCAACCGGACTCGAAAATGGTCTGGTCCCCGGTGAGGGCCGCCTTGGCCGCGAGGCGGTTTATGGTCGCGCCCTCACAGAAGGCCTGCCAGTCCTGGGCGCGTCCGATCCGCTCGTAGACCGAACGGGCCTGGTTCAGCGTAACCGCCACGGGTCGTCCTCCTCATTCGCCCACAACACCGGTCAATGTCGGGTGCGTCCAGTTGCGTCCGTGGCATGTCGGTGCGCCCCGTCGACGTGGGTGCATGCGGGTCCACCGTGTCACGACGACTGTGCGCCCGCGTCACCGTCGTCGCCTAGCAACTCCTTCTTTGCCTGTGCCAGCTCGGCTTTGGCAGCGGCGTCGACCTGCGGATACTGCGGGTTGAGATCCCGCAGCGTCTCCAACAGCACCGCGGAAGTCGACACGTGGCCAAACCATTTGTGGTCTGCGGGGATCACATGCCAGGGCGCCCAGACGGTGCTGGTGTGGCTGAGCATGTCTTGAAAGGCCCGCTGGTAGTCATCCCAGAACGCGCGCTCGCGTAGGTCGGCGACGGAGAACTTCCAGTTCTTCTCGGGTTCGTCGATGCGCTCAAGGAACCGGCGCGCCTGTTCGTCCTTGGAGACGTTGAGAAACAGCTTGATGATGACGGTCCCGTTGTCGGTGAGGTAGCGCTCCCAGTCGTTGATGTCGCGATACCGCCGCTGCCAAATCTTCCTTGCGTCGAGCACCGCGGTGCGCGGCCACAACGTCTCGGGATGCACCCGGGTGATCAACACGTTCTCGTAGTGGGACCGGTTGAACACCGCGATACGGCCCAATTCCGGCAGCGACCGTTGGTGGCGCCAGAGGTAATCATGCGCCTGCTCGGTCGCCGATGGCGCCTTGAAGCTGTACACGTCGACCCCCTCGGGGTTGAGGCCGCTCATCACGTGCTTGATCGTGCCGTCCTTACCGGCCGCATCGATCGCCTGAAGGATGATCAACAGCGACCGGTTGGCCTCGGCGAAGAAGCGGTCCTGCAAATCCAGCAGCGCCGCCTTCGCATCGGCCAGCACCGCGGCGCCGTGGTCTTGTTGAAGCTCTTTGTCGTATCGGCCGGGATCGAAGTCCTTGGCCAGGTCCACCATGGACCCCGGCTTTACCCGGGTACCCTCCGCCAGTCGTTTCCAGAGCGCCGACAACTTCGCCTCCTGCTTATGTGTCTCTCCATGACCCGGGGCAACGACCACTGTCAGCTTCCCAGATGGCGACCGGAGATTGCCACCACCGTCGGCGTGGGTTACCCACGCCTTGTGCAGTGCGGCAGGTAGTGATCGCCGCATTCGCGTTCAGTGAGGTCAATTGCGTTGCCCGCCTGGCGCCTTGAAGAAACCTCACTGCGCCGGTGACAACAGGCGCAGGAATTGGCTAGGGCTGCGCGGGTACACGGCCTGGCCGGTGTGGTGGCGGGTGATTTCCCGTCCGTAGGGACAGTCGGGATTGTCTTGGTAGACGGGGTCTGCGGAATCGGTGACGGTGTGGAAGGCCGCGACCGTCGCCACGGTATCGACACTGTGCCCAACCGGGTCACCGGGCGAGCTGTCACCGTCTGAGGCTGCTCCCCCGTGGGTAGCGCCGTCGCGGCTGACCGGGTCGAGAATGCGATAGGCGAGGAGTTTGATGCGGTCGGTGCCGAGTGCCCAGATGATGGCGTAGCCCCAGACGAAGGCGACCCACTGCCAGCCGAGCGGTGTCATCAGTACCCCGAAGCCGGCGAGCAAGGTCGCGATGGCCTCGGCGCCGAGCACGGCCAGTACGAGGATCCGCTTGGGCCGGATGGACCAGAACGGCCCGCGGGTACGGGTGAGGAAGATCGTCATCGACCCGGCGACCGACAGCATCAGATACATCAGTGTCTGCAGCTGGTCCCGGTCGAGTTTGAAGACGTGCTCGCCCAGGTAGAACAGTCCGAACGCGGCGACCGGCCCGATGACACCCAGGACGGTCGCTATCCCCAGGACCAGGCGCATGTTCCACGCCTCGGGGCTGTTCTTGTACTTCACATTGTCGTAGGCGATGGACAAGATCGCGCCGTCGTTGAGTAGCGCGAGGACGACGATCATGATCGCCGTCACGGGAAAGGAGCCGAAGAACAGGATCGCGGCGGTCACGAACAGCAGCACCCGCAACGTCTCGGAGATGCGGTAGATCGCATAGCTGTTCATCCGCTGAACGATGCGGCGGCTTTCCTTGATCGCGTCGATGATCACCGACAGGCCCGGGCTCAGCAGCACCATGGACGCCGCGGCGCGCGCCGCGTCGGTCGCCCCGGACACGGCGATGCCGCAGTCGGCCTTCTTCAGCGCGGGGCGTCATTCACCCCGTCACCGGTCATCCCGACGATATGGCCGTGCTTCTGCAGCACGTCGACGATGCGGTACTTGTGTTCGGGGAACACCTGGGCGAAGCCGTCGGCCTTTTCGATCGCCGTCGCCTCGGCGGCCGTCACCTCCTCCTTGACGCCGCCCAGCCCGGCGGCGTCAAGAATCCCGTCGCGCATCCCGAGTGCCTTGGCGGTCTCCCGGGCGATGGCGATGGCGTCGCCGGTGACCATCTTGACCTTCACACCCATCTGTTCGGCAGTCGCGATGATCTCTTTGGCGTCGACGCGGGGCGGGTCGAACAGCGGCAGCACGCCCAGGAACCGCCACGGTCCGTCGCCGTCGGCGCGGGCGACCCCCAACGACCGGAAGCCGCGCTGGGCGAACTCTTGCACAGCGTTGTCCACCGCTGCCTGCACCTCGGCCGGGTCGTCGGCCAGGGCGAGGATGACCTGCGGTGCGCCCTTGCTCACCTTGAACGACGGCTTGCCTGCGATCTCGACGCTGGCCTCGGTGCGCTTGTGGACCGCGTCGAAGGGTTCGAAGTGGACCATGTGGTAGGCGTCGAGTGCCGTCGGGTCGGTCAGTCCGGCCAGGACGGCCAGGTCGATGGTGTCGTTGTCGTCCACGCGCGAGGCCAGCGCACCGGCGAGGATGACGTCGCCGGCGCTCACCCCGTCCACGGCGAACGGGTCGCCCAGCGTCAGCTTGTTCTGGGTCAGGGTCCCGGTCTTGTCCGAGCACAACACGTCCACGCCGGCGAGCTCCTCGATGGCGACCAGCCGGGTGACGATGGCCTGCTTCTTGGCGAGCAGTCGTGCGCCGACGGCCATGGTCACCGACAGCACGGTCGGCATCGCCACCGGGATCGCCGCCACGGTGAGCACCAGGACGAACTGGACGGTATCGAGGAACGGGTTGCCGCGCAGGGTCGACACGACGACGATCAGCACCACCATGGCCAGCGCGAGCAGGATCAGGAACTTGCCGATCTGCAGCACCGCCTTTTGGAAGTGGCTGACGCTGTCGGCGGCTTGGACCAGTTCTGCGGTGTGCCCAAAGTAGGTATTCGTACCGGTGGCGTACACCAAGGCGCTGATCTCCCCCTGACGCATGATCGATCCGGAGAACACGTTGTCGCCCGGCCCGCGGCTGGCCGGCAGCGACTCCCCCGTCAGCGCGGACTCGTCCACCTCCACCGGGTCGCCGTCAAGCAGGCGGGCGTCGGCCGACACGATGTCGCCGAGCCGCAGCCGGATGACGTCGCCCGGCACGAGTTCGCGCGCCGGGAGGGTAACCGACGTGCCGTCGCGTAGTACCCGCGCGTTGACCGCCAGTTGAGCTTTGAGGGCGTCGATGGCTTTGCCCGCGGACCGTTCCTCCCAGAATCCGATGAACGCGTTAGCGGCGAGCAGCACGAGGATGACGATGAAATCCGGCCAGTGGCGCAGCACGCCCGACAAGATGACGGCGACCTCGATCATCCACGGGATCGGCCCCCAGAAGTAACCGAGAAACTTCAGCAGCTGGTTGGTTTTCCTCTCCGCGATCTCGTTCGGCCCGTACTGAATCAGGCGTTTGCCGGCCTCGGCTGCGCTGAGCCCGTTCACCGAACTCGCGAGCTGTTTTTCCAGCTCGGGCATCGGCAGCGACTTCAGGTCCCCATGCGGGTCGGCCTTGGTCGGCGCTGCCGAGCTCCCGGCTCGAAATTTCTCATCCTCAGTGGTCATGGTTGGTTGCCCGCCTGCTCGTTATCGTCGGGGTGCTTCATCGTCGGGGCGTTCCGGACGTCGCGAAGGTACTCAAGTATCCCGCGTGGACCGGTCCTCCGGGGAAGGAGAATTGGGTGAACAGCTTCTTCATCCCGGACGCATGCCGCGGTAGATCAACCAGTAACCCCAGCCGATCAACCACATGGAAAGCAGCGCGGCGATCACGGCCGGCCCCCGGCGGAGGTTCCGTTGGCCACCGCTGCCGGAACGGGAATCGGCGGCTGTGGCTGTGGCTCTGGCCGGACTGCTGCGCCGTTTTCCCGGGCCAGGAAGTTCCCGAGTTCGGCAATGGTCGACATCAACGGAGCCGGGAACACCACGGTGCTGTTCTTGTCGACACCGAGCTCGACCAGGGTTTGCAGATTACGTAACTGCAGCGCCAGCGGGTGGGCCATCATCGTGTCCGAGGCGTCACCCAAGGCGGCAGCGGCCAGCGCTTCACCCTCGGCGGCAATGATTTTCGCGCGCTTCTCCCGCTCCGCTTCGGCTTGGCGGGCCATCGCCCGCTTCATGCTGTCGGGCAGTTGGATGTCTTTGAGCTCCACCAGGGTAACCTGCACGCCCCAGTCGATGGTGGTGACATCGAGGATCGCGCGGATGTCGAGATTGATCTTGTCGGTCTCCGAGAGCGTCTCGTCCAGACTGTGCTGGCCGACCACCTTGCGCAACGTGGTTTGGGCGATCTGATCGATCGCGGCGTAGACGTTCTCGATCGCCACCACCGACTTCACCGCGTCGA
>NZ_JBYCLC010000307.1:0-7966 GCF_057473685.1 Mycobacterium sp. TH-M116
GGGTCACGCGGACGGTCCAGGGCCGACCGGCGGGGCGTCGGCAGCCCGCGCCCGACGCAGCGCGCCCACCGGGTCGGCGTACACGCCGGCCAGCGACACCGTCCCCGCCCCGGCTTCCTGCACGCGTTCGCCGAAGGCGGTGACGCGGATTTCGCGCTTCGGCAGCGTCGAGCGGCCCCAGAAGGCCGCCGTGAGCCGATCCATCGCCTCGGGATATTCGGTGAAGGCCTGGCCACCGACCACGAGCTCGTCGGGATTGAGCAGATCGCGCAGCAACGCCACCGCCTCACCGAGCACCCGCGCCCGCTCCGCCAGCAACTGCCGGGCCTGCCGGTCACCTGCCCGCGCCACGCGCAGCAGGTCGGTGATGGCGCCGGCGGACCCGCCAGGGGGATCCGGAGGCATGATCCGCAGCCGCCGCGCGGCGGCCAACACCGCCTCGTCGCTGACGGTGGACTCCAGCTGCCCGGTCCCGCCGAGCAGCTCGGAGTACGCGGGGAGCGGCGCGATCGTGCCAGGGCCGCTGGCCGGGCAGTGCACCCGGCCGCCGATCACCAGCGCATAACCCACAGTCTCGCGCGCATAGACGTACAGGATGGTCGGCGAGCCGGATGCGCACCGGCGCAGGCCGAGCAGCAGCTCGGCGCCGGCCATGGCGTCGACGTGCGAAGCCACCGACACCGGCAGGCCCAGCGCGTCGGCCAGCACCGGCCCGACGGGGGCCTGGCGCCAGCCCAGCCGCGGGTGGTCGACGCGGCCCGTTGCGCCGTTGACGTTGCCTCCGATGGCGACCCCCAACCACAGTGGGCGGCGCCGATGCCAGCGCCGCAGATACCCCGCGGCGCTGTCGGCGAGCGAGGCCAGCGCCGTCCCGGCAGAATGCGGCGGGGTGGGCGTCTCGACAGTGTCCAGGGTGCGGCCGAACAGGTCGGTCGCCGCAATACTGGTGGTCCGCGCACCGATGTGCATGCCCAGCGTCATGAACGGTTCGTGGTTGATCTCGACGGGCACCCGTGGGCGCCCGATGGCACCGGCGAGCGCCAGGTCGGCGCGTTCCCGCAGCAGACCCGCGTCGAGCAGCGCGGCGACCTGACGGTTGACCGTCGCAACGCTCAGTGAGGTGACACCGGCGATGTGGTCGCGGGCAAGGGGGCCGTGCAACCGCACGGCCCGAAAGACGGACGCGGCCGCGGAGTCCGAGAGGTACAGGGCCGGCGGGACGATCGGTTGACGTGCCCGGGTGTGGGTCCCGCGGCCGGCCCCGCGCTGGCCTGCGGTGAGGGTGTCAGAGCGCACGAGCGTCCTTTGTCCGATTGACGATGGCCGGTCATCGGCCACGCCGGAACAGTCAGGAGCGGCCTGGTGCACGACGACAACACGAGCGACCCGCGATGCTCGTGCCGGTCAGGGCGCTGGGGTGCATTCCCGGAATTTACCACGTTCACTAAAGTTGTCCCGATGACGACAGCGGGCGGGGACCGAAGGGTCGCGGTAGTCACCGGCGCCAGCTCCGGAATCGGGGAGGCGACCGCCAGAACCCTTGCCGCGCAAGGGTTTCACGTCGTCGCGGTGGCCCGCCGGGGGGACCGGATCCAGGCCCTCGCCGACGAGATCGGCGGGACCGCGATTGTGGCGGACGTCACGGACGACGCGGCAGTCGACGCGCTGGCGGGTGCGATGGATCGCGCGGACGTGCTGGTCAACAACGCCGGTGGCGCGCGGGGGCTGGAGTCCGTCGCCGACGCCGACCTCGAGCACTGGCGATGGATGTGGGAGACCAACGTGATGGGCACGCTGCGGGTCACCCGCGCGCTGCTGCCCAAGCTGGTCGACTCGGGCGACGGGTTGGTCGTCACCGTCACCTCGGTCGCGGCGTTCGAGGTCTACGACGGCGGCGCCGGCTACACCGCGGCCAAGCACGCCCAGGGCGCACTGCACCGCACGCTGCGCGGCGAACTGCTGGGAAAACCGGTTCGGCTCACCGAGATTGCTCCGGGAGCGGTCGAAACCGAGTTCTCCCTGGTTCGCTTCCAGGGCGATCAACAGCGCGCCGACGCGGTCTACACCGGCATCACACCGCTGGTGGCCGCCGACGTCGCCGAGGTGATCGGTTTCGTGGCTTCCCGGCCGGCGCACGTCAACCTGGACCTGGTCGTGATCCGACCGCGCGACCAGTCGTCGGCCAGTAGGTTCAACCGCCGACGCTAGGAGGCGCCGTGGTAGTGGTCGTGGTGGTGGTGGTGGTGGTCGTGGTCGGTGTTGCGGACAGCGTGGGGGCGTCCGCGGGTGTACCCGGAGCGGTGACGGGGATCTGGCTCGCCGGCGGATGCGCGTCCGGTCGCGGTAATGCCGACATCGCCACCCACGTGTTCCAGTCCATGGCCCAGTCCCAGATGTCGCCGTCGGCGTAGGACAGCTCGATCGGGCTGCCGGTCACCTCGACCGGGTCGCCGTAGATCGCGGTGCGGTAGTACTGCTGGGCGTCGTCCGTCGAGAGATTGATGCAGCCGTTGGTGACGTTGCTGTTGCCCTGCGCGCCGGCGCTGGCCGGGTTGGCGTGGATGAACTCGCCGTTGTTGGAGATGCGCACAGCCCAGCGCTCATGGATGTGGTTGTACCCGGCGGCCGGGTTCGACATGTAGAAGTCAGAGTACTTTTCCGTGACCACGTGGATCCCGTTGCGGGTGACGTTGCGGGCCTCGTCGCCCTCCCCGTAGCTGCACGGGAAGTCCATGATGACGCCGGCGTCGGTGATGACCCGGATGCGGTGCGACATGACTTCGGCCTTGACCACCTGGCGCCGGCCGATCTTGATCTTCAGCGACATGTCCTGCGCCCCGTAGGCACCGTCACCGAACGGGACCCCGTAGAACTTGGCGTCGACGTCGACCGAGGCGCCTGCCGGGTAGTAATCGCGGGGGCGCCAGTGCACGCGGGAGCCCTTCGCCTCGTCGGGCAGCCACGCCCAGCTGCCCTCGACCGGCGGGTCGGTGGTGACGGCGATGGCCCTCTCGACGGCGGCCTTGTCGCTGATCGCGGCATCGAACTGGATGATGACCGGGGCCGCGACGCCGACGGTCTGGCCGTCGGCCAGCTGGAATCCCCCGTCGATCGTCTTGGTCGGCGTCACGGTGGTGAACGTGGCCGCGACGGGAACCGCCTTACCGTCGTGGCCGACCACCGAACCGCTCCACGCGTAGGTTGCGTCGTATCCCAGTGGCTCGGTGACCGTGTAGGCGGTGCGGTCGTCGTTGAACACCCCGGCGACGACCTTGCCCGCCGAATTCTTCAAGGCCAGCTTCTGGAACCAGCCCTCGCCGACCCGGGCGCTGATCGAGGCGGTCGGAATCACGTTGGCGGTGGCGTCGGCCGGCTGGAACCTCAACTGTGGCGCCGGCGGTTCATTTTTCTGGACGTGTCTGGTCACCGTGTCGCCGCAGGCGGCCAGGACGCTCGGGGTGAAGGCACCGAGCCCGAGAGCCGCCAAGGCCAGGCGCCGCTTGATCGGCGGCGGGGCGCTGGATCTGCTCACGCCAACCAAAGATACCGGGAGATGACGACCAGTCCGGGCCACGCAGACTCGCGAACCGCACGCTACCGCCGGAAAGTAACGGCTAGAGCGCGCAGCCGAACAGCACCGGCTCCGGCCGCAATGTGATGCCGAACACGTCGCGTACCCCGTCACGCACACTGCGGGCCAGTGCGATCACGTCCGCGGCCCTCGCCCCGCCGCGGTTGGTCAGGGCCAGCGCGTGCTTGGTGGACAGCCGGCAGCGCGCCGCTGCGTCCTGCGGGAACCCTTTCGCGAAGCCGGCCCGCTCCACCAGCCAGCCCGCGGCCAGCTTGACGCCGTGCGGCGCCGGGTAGTGCGGGATCTCCCCTCCGCTGGCCAGCCGTTCGTAGACTTCCGGTGCGACCACCGGATTGGTGAAAAACGATCCGACGCTCCACGTGTCGTGGTCGGCTGCGTCGAGCACCATGCCCTTGCGTGCGCGCAGCGCCAGCACCGCGTCGCGAACCGCCCGCGGGTCGACGCGCTCGCCACCGGCCGCGTCCAGCGCAGTGGTCAGCTCGCCGTAGCGCAGCGGCGCGCTGCGTCCGGACGCATCCAGCGCGAACTCCACTTCCAGCACCACCGCGGGCGCTCCGCGCCCCACCCGGCCGGCCCGCTTGAACATGCTGGTGCGGTAGCCGAAGCCCAGCTCACCGGCCGGTACCCAGCGCACCGCACCACTGCCGCGATCCAATACCCGGACGCGGGTGAGGGTGTCGGCCACTTCGGCGCCGTAGGCCCCGACATTTTGCACCGGGGTTGCCCCCGCCGATCCCGGGATCCCGGACAGGCATTCCAGCCCGCCCAGTCCGTGCTCGATGGCGGTGCTGACGACGTCGTCCCACACCGCGCCGGCCTCCGCGCGCATCAGATTGCCCTCGACCGTGATGGCGGCGCCCGCCAGCCGCACCGCGGTCAGGTCGGTCAGGGTGTCGTCGATCACGATGTTGGAGCCGCCGGCAAAGATCAGGAGCGGACCGGTGTCGAGGCCGGCGCTGCCGCCGCGGGCCTCGGCGTCGAGTTGCCCCACAACCGCGACCGCCTGCTCGGTGCTGGTACAGGTGATCAGGCGCCGCGCCACCGGGCCGATACGCAGCGTGGTCAGCGGTGCCAGTGGCACCCCCTCGGCGACCTGCGCACCGGCGTAGCGGGAACCGGCACCGCTGCTTGTCATGGGCCGTAACGGTAGCCTGACCAGCTATGCCGCGTTCATTCGACTTGTCCGCCGACTACCCGGGCGGCGTCGAGGACATTCACCGCGCCTTCCAGGAGGAGGAGTACTGGCGGGCCCGGCTGGCCGACATTCCCGTCGACGAGGCCACGCTGGAATCGATCCGGGTCGGTGGCCGGTCCGGTGACGGGCCCTCCATCGAGGTGGCCACTCTGCAAGTGGTGCGCAGTCACAATCTGCCGGCCATGGTCACGCAGCTACACCGGGGTGATTTGTGTATCAGGCGCGAGGAGACCTGGGGACCGGTCACCGACGGTGCCGCGACGGCATCCATCGCGGGTCAGATTGTGGGCGCTCCGGTAAGCGTGTGGGGCACTGCCGAGTTGTCGCGGGCCACCCCGTCCGGTGGCGCCCGGCTGGAATTCCGCATCACCGTGCAGGTGCGGGCACCCCTCATCGGCGGCAAGGTGGAGAAGATCATCGGCAACCGGCTGGCCGAGCTGGTGACGGCCGAACAGCGCTTCACCTCGGAATGGATCGCCGCCAACAGCTGAATTCGTCCGCACCGGCCGGTTGTGATCGCCGCCTAAGCTGGCTCCCATGAGAATCGCCCTGGCGCAGATCCTCAGTGGCACCGAGCCGGCGGCAAACCTGGAGCTGGTCAGCGCGTACACGGGCCGTGCCGCCGACTCGGGCGCGAAGCTGGTGGTGTTCCCCGAGGCGACCATGTGCCGGTTCGGTGTCCCGCTGGCGCCCGTGGCCGAGCCGATCGACGGCCCCTGGGCAACCGGGGTCCGGCGGATCGCGGCCCGCTTCGGTGTCACCGTGGTCGCCGGCATGTTCACCCCGTCCGGCGATGGGCGGGTGACGAACACGCTGATCGCCGCCGGGCCCGGGTGCCCCAACACGCCGGACGCCCATTACGACAAGATCCACCTCTACGACGCGTTCGGGTTCACCGAGTCGAAAACCGTCGCTCCCGGGCACGAGCCGGCGGTGATCACGGTCGACGATGTCGGGGTGGGGTTGAGCATCTGCTACGACATTCGCTTTCCCGAGCTCTATACGGAGCTGGCCCGGCGCGGCGCCCAGCTGATCGTCGTCTGCGCGTCCTGGGGGGCGGGGCCCGGCAAGCTCGAGCAATGGACGCTGCTGGCCCGGGCCCGCGCGCTGGACTGCATGAGCTACGTCGCAGCGGTCGGCCAGGCCAACCCCGGGCAGGACCTCGAGGCCCCGAGCGCGCCGACCGGGGTGGGCGGCAGCCTGGTGGCCTCGCCGCTGGGTGAGGTGATCGCGTCGGCCGGGCCGAACCAGGAACTGGTGGTCGCCGACATCGACGTCGACCGGGTTGCCCGGGCGCGGGACGCCATCGCCGTGCTGCGCAACAGCGCGGCGTTCACCCGCGCCGATAGGGCAGAATCGGTTGAGTGACTAACCCACAAGGACCACCGAACCAGGGCCCGCCGACGTGGTCGCGTCCCGGCAACCAAGGCTCCTTCGGTCAAACACCCACCGAGCGGATGCCGGCCGGCCAACCGTCGCAGGAAACACCGGCTCCCGCCCCTGTTCAGCAGCCCGACCAGACCGATCGGATGGGCGCATCGCACGCGCCCCGGCCGCGTCCCCCCTACACCCCGCCGCCGAACCCGCCCACGACGCCCGCCGAACGGGTAGGCGGCGCCAACGACGAACCGGCGGGAAGAAGGAAGCGAGGCTTCCTTCGCGACCCGCTGGCCATTCTCCTGGTGTGCATCATCGTGTTCGCGCTCCTGGTCGGGGGGTTGGTAGGCGCCGAGCTCTACGCCCGCCACGTGGCCGACACCAAGGTCGCCGAGGCGGTGGCCTGCGAAGTCAAGGACAGGGCCACCGCCTCGTTCGGCGTGACACCGCTGTTGCTGTGGCAGCTGGCCACCGAGCACTTCACCAACATCTCGGTGTCCACGGCCGGTAACCAGATCCGCGACGCCAAGGGCATGAAGATCGCCCTCGACATCAAAGACGTCCGACTCAAGTCGTCCGACAACTCGAAGGGCACCGTCGGATCGCTGGACGCCACCATCACCTGGACGGCCGAAGGCATCAAGCAGACGGTGCAGAATTCCATCCCTGTCCTGGGTCCGTTCGTCACCAACAGTGTGACCGCCCACCCCCGGGACGGGACCATCGAGCTGAAGGGCATGCTCGACGACATCACCGCCAAACCGATCGTGCAGGGCAAGGGGCTGCGGCTGCAGATCCAGACATTCAATGCGCTGGGGTTCACCTTGCCGAAAGAATCCGTGCAGTCGACGCTGGATGAGTTCACCACCAAGCTGACGCAGAACTACCCGTTGGGCATCCACGCCGACAGCGTGCAGGTCACCGATACCGGTGTGGTGAGCAAGTTCTCCACCCGGAACGCGACGATCCCCGCCGGTGGCGGCGGCCAGGACCCCTGCTTCGCAAACCTCTGAGTTCGGCCAATCAGCCCAGCCGCACGACGATGCGGGCCGACACGGCCGGCTGAGGAGTTCGGCCAATCAGCCCAGCCGCACGACGATGCGGGCCGACACGGCCGGCTGAGGAGTTCGGCCAATCAGCCCAGACCGTCGAGCACCGCCCGGGTGCCCGAAAGGCCGAGCCGGGTCGCGCCGGCATCAAGCATCGCCAGCGCGTCGGCGGCGGTGCGGATCCCGCCGCTGGACTTGACCCCCAGCCGACCGCCCACGGCCTGCGCCATCAGCTCGACCGCACGCACCGATGCCCCGCCCGCGGGGTGGAACCCGGTCGAGGTCTTGACAAAGTCGGCACCTGCCGCCTCGGCGGCGTGACAGGCGTCCACCAGCGCGCGTTCTCCGGACCGGGCCAACAGCACCGCGGACTCCACGATCACCTTGAGCACTACCCCGGGCACGGCGTCGCGTACCGCCTCGATGTCGGAGCGCACCGCGTCGGCGTCGCCACTCAGCACAGCACCGACATCGATGACCATGTCGATCTCGCCGGCACCGTCGGCCACGGCCCGGCGCGCCTCGAGTGCCTTGACCGCCGGCACGTGCTTGCCGGACGGGAAACCGGCGACCGCCGCGACCCGTAGACGGCCGGCGGCGGTCCGCACCGCGACCGGCGTCATCGACGGCGATACGCACACCGCGTACACGCCCAGCTCGACACCTTCGGCGACCAGACTGGCCACGTCGGCCTCGGTGGCCTCGGGTTTGAGCAGAGTGTGGTCGACCACTGCCGCGAGCAGTTCCCGGGAG
>NZ_JBYCLC010000308.1:0-3952 GCF_057473685.1 Mycobacterium sp. TH-M116
CGCCCACGCGCTGCTGGTGAATCTGAAGCCGTCGGCCATTCGCCGGCTGGGGCTCACCTACGAGGCGTTGCGGCGCCACAACGAGCGGATCGTGTGCGTGGCGATCACCGGCTTCGGGCTGCACGGCGGCGACGACCCGGCGTTCGACTACGTGGTCCAGGCCTCGACCGGCATCGCCGCCCTGACGGGCGACCCCGAAGGGCCTCCGACGCTGCCCGGCTACTCCTCGGCCGACAACTCCACCGGCATGTGCGCGGCGCTCGGATTGCTGGCCAAGATCGTCTCCGGCACCGGCGGGCAGGTCGACGTGTCGCTGCGCGACGTGATGTTCTCGCAGCTTAACTACCACGCCGCGGCCTACCTCAACGACGGCGTCGAGCCGCGGCGACGGCCGTACGGCGCGCACTCGTATTACGTTCCTGCCCAGCTATTTCCGACGTCCGAGGGGTATCTGGCCCTGTTCGTCACCCACGACGGCTTCTGGAAATCCTTCGCCGCCGAGGCGGGCATCGGTGGGTTCGAGACGATGACCGAACGGGTGGAGCGGCGCGACGAGGTGCTCGCCGTCGTCACCGCGATGCTCGCGACCGATACCGCCGTCGGCTGGGAGCGCCGACTGCGTCCCCTCGGGGTGCCGGCGGCCGCCGTCCGGACGCTGCCCGAGGCGCTCGAGGCGACCCCGGAGGTCGTGGTGGCCGCGGGCGACTTCCGGCTCGTCGCCGGCCCGATCCACGTTTCCGGTTACGAGCCGCAGTATCAGCCGCCACCTGTGTTGCCCGAGGGTTGAATCGGCGCCGCGCTCCGTACGGCCGCCCGGCCTCAGAACGGCGGGCCCGTGAGGTGCGCCTCCGCGAGCTTGCGGAACGCCGCCACCAACCGGCCCCGGTCCCCGGCGCGCGTGGCGAGCACCACGTGGCAGGGCTCGACGCCCCGCAACGGGACGGTGATGATGTCGGGACGCAGGGTGTTGACGCGTAGATCGGGCACAACGGCGACCGCCTGCCCGGAGGCGATCAGCTCGAACTTGTCCTCGAGCGCGTCCACGAACGGTCCATCTGGTGCCCGGCGTCCGTCGGGCCGGGGATCGATGCGCCAGAAGGCGCTCCACAGCGTGTCGGAGTCGCGGACCCGGGGCATCGGTTCGTCGGCGATGTCGTCGAGCGTGACGAATTCCCGGCCCGCGAGCCGGTGGTCGACCGACATGGCCAGCACCCGGGGCTCGTCGTAGAGGATGGTCACGTGCAGGCCCTCGGTGGGGAACGGGAGCCGGGTCACCACCGCGTCCACCCGATGCCCGAGCAACGCGTCCAGGGCCTGGTCCCAATCCAGATGGGACACTTGCACTTCCGCGTCGGGATGTTCGCGGCGCATCTCCCGCACCGCAGGGGTGACGATCATCCCGGTCGTGTAGCCGATCGCGATGCGGCTGGGCTGGGCGGCGGCCCGGGCCTGGGCGGCGGCATGCGTGGCCGAGCGCAGCAAGGCCTTGGCCCGCGGCAGGAACACCTCCCCGGCCTCCGTCAGCCGGGTGCCTTGCGGCGTGCGATCAAGGAGTCGAACGCCCAGTTGTCGCTCCAGCCGGCGGATCTGCCGGCTCAACGACGGCTGCGCGACGCGCAACGCGGTCGCGGCGCGGCCGAAGTGCCGGTGTTCGGCGACCACCACGAAGTACCCCACCAGCCGCAGATCGAGGTCGATGACGGGCGATACCGATTGGGTCATGCGGGCAGTGTAACGGCGCGGGCGGTCCTTGTCCGCCTCGAAGTGGCGCGCGGACGTGCGGTCATGCCGATTCGGTATCGCGCCATAGGAAACGGGTCTTGGACAGTCCGACCGCCCGGGCAATTGACTGGAAGCAGCAACACGCACACGGTGAAAGGAAATCCCATGCATGTTTTTGTGACGGGTGCGAGCGGGCACATCGGTTCGGCCGTCGTCGACGAACTCGTGCACGCGGGGCATCAGGTCACCGGGCTCGCCCGCTCCGACGAGTCGGCCGCAGCGCTGGCGGCGAAGGGTGTCCGCGTGCACCGGGGTGACCTCGACGACCCCGACGGCCTCGCCGCCGCCGCGGCGGCCTCCGACGGCGTCATCCACCTAGCCTTCAAGCACGACTTCGCCGACTTCGTGGGCGCCGCCGATACGGATCTGCGGGTCGTGCAGGCGATGGGGGAGGCGTTGGCCGGCTCGGACCGGCCGTTCGTCAGCACGTCGGGAACCCTGCTTCTCTCGCTGATCGGGGACGGCGGTCTCGGCACGGAACAGGTCACGCTGCCCGGTGGGCCGCGCGTCGACTCGGAGAACGCCGTGATCGCGCTAGCCGAACGCGGGGTGCGGTCCTCGGTGATTCGGCTGGCCCCGATCGTGCACAGCGACTTCGACCACCACGGCTTCACGCACCACCTCATCACCACCGCACGCGACACGGGCAAGTCCGCGTACATCGGTGACGGCGCCAACCGGTGGCCCGGGGTCCACACGCGCGACGCCGCCCATTTGTACCGGTTGGCACTCGAAAACGCGGCTGCGGGAACGCTTTTGCACGGTGTAGCCGACGAAGGGGTGCCGTTTCGCGACATCGCCGCCGTCATCGGCCGACACCTGGACGTGCCGACGGCCAGTATCCCCGCCGAGGAAGCCGGTCACTTCGGCTTCCTGGCGCTCTTCGCGGCGCTGGATAACCCGACGTCGAACGCGCTGACGCAGAAGGTGCTCGAGTGGCGGCCCGAGGGACCGGGGCTGCTCGAGGACCTGGACGCCGGCCACTACTTCGGCGAGTGAGCGCAGCCATGGCCGGCGCGGTCGTCGACGCGTCCCGAAAAGCGCTGGGGCCGGTCGGCGTTTGCCTGCCGGTCTCCTTCACCGACCCGCTGTCGATCGAGCGGCAGCGGGCTGCGGTGGGCAGCCTGGAGCGGGCCGGATACCGTGCGGTGTGGACCAACGAGGTGATCGGCAAGGACGCCCTCGTGCAACTCGCCATGCTGGCGAGCGCCACCGAACGCATGGTGTTCGGCACCTGCGTCGCCAACGTCTGGGCCCGGTCGCCGCAGACCATGCATGCCGCGGCAGCCCAACTCGCACAGGCGTTTCCGGGCCGCTTCGTGCTGGGCCTGGGAATCGGTTATCCGGAGCAGGCCGCCAGCGTCGGCCGGGAATTCGGCAGTCCGCTGGGCACCATGCGCGACTACCTGACCGACATGGACGCGCCCACCTGGCCGCCGGCGCCCGACGCGCCCTACGCCCGGATCGTCGCCGCCAACGGCCCGAAGATGCTCGCGCTGGCCGGCGAACTCGCCGACGGGGCGTTGCCGGCGTTGTTCCCCGCGGAGTTCACCGCCCACGCCCGCCGCGCGCTCGGCCCAGACAAGCTCCTGGTTGTGGGCCTGTCCGTGGTGGGCGGCGGCGCCGGGAATCCGAAAGCGGCCGCGCGCGAGTCGCTGTCGGCCAGGTTGTCGATGCCCGCGTACGCGGCCAGGCTGGCGGAGCTGGGCTACTCGGCCGGCGACGTCGACGGGGTGAGCGACCGGCTGGTGGACGCGGTCGTCGCATACGGTGACCCGCCGGCCGTCGCCGCCAAGGTGCGCGAGCACCTGGACGCCGGCGCCGACCATGTGACGCTGCTGCCGGAGATCGGCGGCGACTTCGCCACCGCTGTGACGCAACTCGAGTCGCTGGCCCCGGCCTTGGCCACCTTGTAGCCGGCCGGATGCCGGGCGAATAGGATCACCCGGTGATGGATGCGCAGCGAGTCGCCGACGAGATCGAGATCGCCGCCCTGCTCAACAGATACGCCCGGGCCGTGGACTCCAAGGACTGGGAGCTCTACCGCTCGGTATTCACCGACGACGCCCACATCGACTACTCGTCGGCGGGTGCGACCGTCGGCCCCCGCGACGAGGTGGCCGGCTGGCTGGCGGAGGGATTCGGCGCGATTCCGATGTCCATGCACTAC
>NZ_JBYCLC010000309.1:0-11182 GCF_057473685.1 Mycobacterium sp. TH-M116
GCGCCCGCGGCCCAGCGCGAGGGTCTTGCACAGGGAGTGCAGCGTGTGGCCGTAGTACCTCTTCATCGCTCGAGCCGGACCAGCTGCGGCTCGGCCGGAGACCACACATCGCACAGCAGCTTCTCGACGGGATCGCCTGTGGCACAGTTGTTCCCAACCGCAGCCAGGGCATGGCCCTTGAACGTCCGGGCCGCCGCGCTGAGCACGTGCTGGGCCCGGCTCATCGCCCGGTCCACGTTGGGTGGCCACTCGTCGCCCCACAGCGCGACCTCGGTCAGCCGCCCGTCCAGCGACGCCAGCACCCGGTCCCGGACGCGCGGGTCGGCCCTGAACGCCGCCGCACTGACGGCCAGGCTGTGATCGGCGATCTCGGTCTCGCACCACCCGGACCGGCATTCCGACACCGCGACGCCGAGGATCCGCAGTGCGCGGGTGTCGCAGCTCTGCGGCAGCCGCACGCTCACCTCCCAACCGGCCATCACGCGGTCGTAGAGCCAGCCCCCGGCCGAGTGCACGACGTCGGCGGCGCCGGTTGCGACGACGTGGAGCCGGTAGCGCAGCGGTGCGGCGTCGGCGGGGGTGGCCCGCGTGGCGGCGGCCCGGCCGCTCGCGCGGAGGTCGAACATTGGGGTGACCATCAATCCATTCCTCACCGCCGACACGCCAGGAGGAGCTGGCGTGTCGGCGCTTGCGTTGGGACGCGACTCACCCGACAGCGTGACATTTTGACGAATATTTGTAAAGGTTCGGCAGGCGGGTCACGACCCGCGGCGCGCCTCGAGTTCGGCGAGGATCTCGTCGGTGTGCTCCCCCAATTCCGGTGCGCCAGAACGCGGTGCCCACGGCGTGCCGTGGAAGTCCGCCGGCGTGGCCACCATCGCCACGCCGGCCTCACCGTCGGGCACGTCGACGATCCCGCCCGCGGCGTGGAACTGCTCGTCGGCGACCACGTCCTCGAGCGTGTTGACCGGTGACCAGAAGAAATCCGGTTCGGCGGCGAAGGACTGCGCCCATTCGTCGAGCGGGCGGGTCGCGAAAATCTCGTCGAGCGCGGCGATGAGCGCCACCGCGTTCTGGGCGCGGGAGCGGGCGTCGCCGAACCGCGGATCGGTCAGCCATTCCGGACGGCCCACGGCGCGGCACAACGCGGGCCAGTGCCGGTCGGCCTCGAGGCCGACGATCCAGAATCGGCGCCCGTCGCCGGCGGTGTAGTTGTTCATGCACGGGTTGCCCATCGATTCGCGCTGCCCGATGGCGATCTGCTGGCCGGTCAGCAGGTAGGTGTTCAGGTCGAAGCTCACGGTGTAGGCGCCCTGCCGGTACAGCGACGTGCTCACCAGCTGACCGGTCCCGGTGCGTTCGCGCGCGATCAGGGCCGCGCAGATGGCCGCCGTCAGGGTCATGCCGGCCGAGTGGTCACCCATACCGCCTCGCTGGAACGGGGGCGTGTCGCCGGGCCGGGTGAGTAGGTGCGCCAGCCCGGCGCGGGACCAGAACGCGGCGACGTCGTAGGCGGCGCGGTCGGCGTCGGGCCCGGTCTCGCCGTAGCCGGTGATCAGTCCGTAGACCAGCCGGGCGTTGCGGGCCGACACCGACTCGTAGTCCAGGCCGAGCCGCTGCAGCGCGCCGGGGCGCACGTTGGTCACGAAAACGTCAGCGCCGGTGAGCAACTCGAAGGCCGTGTCGCGACCCGCCTCGGTGGTCAGGTCCAGCACGATGCTGCGTTTGCAGCGGTTGTCCATCTCGAACGGCGGGTTGACCCCGAGGTCGCACCCCAGCATCCGGCCGAACATGCGGCCCGGATCACCGCCCGGCGGTTCGATCTTGATGACGTCGGCACCCCAGTCGGCCAGGATTGCCCCGGCGGCCGGGCCGGCCACCCAGACCCCGAGTTCGACGACTTTGACGCCCTCCATCGGTCCGGCCATGGGTAAGTTCCTACTCCGCGGTGGTGGTTCCCGCCGTCGGCGGGTCCCCGGCGACGCGTCTCAGGCGCTCAGGACACCGGCACTTGCGGCGGGCCGGCCGCCACCGGGACGATACCCGGCGCCTGCAGCGGACTCGGCGCAACCGGCCCGAGCCCCGGCAGCTGGAGCGGGCCGGCACCTCCCCCGAGTCCCGGGAGCTGGAGCGGGCCGGCACCTCCCCCGAGCCCCGGCAGTTGCAGCGGCATGCCGGAACTGCCACCCAAACCCGATAGCACGGAGGGCATTTGACCGCTGGCCAGCGACGACACGACGCCCGGGCATTGCGACTGGATCGCCATGCTGGCGACGCCTCCGATCATGTCCGGCGGCAAGCCCGGTTTGCCCGACAATTGCGACGCGAGCGTGGCCAACGTCGCGCCGGGCTTGACCAGCATCGGGCACAGCGACTGCCCGATACCGGTGAGGGTCTCGTTGAATGAGCCGGCGCCGCCCGCGCCGGCGCCATTGAGCACGCTGGTGATGGGGTCGGCGGGCGGGTCGGCGTGCGCGGGGGCCAGCGCCATCGCTCCAACGGCGACGACGCCCGCCGTCACCGCCAGCGGCCGCAGCGCTGCGGAGGCCGCCGGGCGGACCGCGGAGGCGCGATGGGCCAACTGCTCGATCCAGGGGGGGTACATCTTCAGTGGGGTCATGCGTCGCTCCTCAGCGATGTCCAGCTGTCGTGGAAATGCATCAGCACCAATCAATTTCACTTTGGTAACAGTGGTCCCCTTACGTCACATTTACAACACGGTCAGGTCAAGGTTTGTGATCTGAGCGTTTCCTTACCGTTGTCATAACGGCGCTCGTGCGACGCTCCCCGGTTTGCTATCGAGGAGCCCGAGCGTCGGTACGGTCGGAGTTGGCACTACGGGCGGCATCGACCGGCTTCGCCGGCAGCGCGAACCGAGGCACCTGATTGTGGGTTCACTAAGGGATATCCGCCGAAATTCTCATTCCCCCAAGGAGCGCCGGGACCGTTTCTGAGCACTGGGCGAAGCTGAGTTGTGCTCGGTGGGCGGCCCCGAACGGTGGTGGTTCGACTGACGTTCCGCGTTCTTCGCCCCGGGTGGGCGCACGCATCGGGGTAGGCCACCGCCCGGTTGGCGGCGCTCCCGTCCGCCTAGCGGTAGCTGGGGCGCCCGAGGCCCAGCGCGTGCTGGGCGATCATGTTGCGGAACACCTCAAGGGTGCCGCCGTAGATCCCGGTCGGAAGTGCCAGTCGGAAAAGGTATTCGGTCACGCCGTCGTCGGCGGAGCCTTCGGCGTCGGCGGGCAGGGCCGCCGCGGTCCCCAGGATGTCCATCAAGTCCGGGGAGATGTCACGCATGGTCTGCGCGATCGCCACCCGCCCGAACATGGTGGGCGTCGACAGCGCCGCCTCCATGCGCGCGAAGCTGCGCCCGAGTCGATGTTTCACCGACTCGTCGTCCAGCCGGCGATGCCCGTCGCGGTCGGGTCGCGACGCGATCGCCGCGACGGTGTCCACCGCCTCGGCCATCAGCACACCGTGGCCGGCCATGGTCGCGACGTCTTGCAGGCCATGCTCTTCGCGTTGGCCGGTGCCGTGCTCGACGTCCAGCGCCGAGCGCATCACCGTCCAGCCCGCGTTGACCTCGCCGACGCGGTAGAGGTCGTCGACGCGCACGTCGCTGTAGTAGACGATGTTGGTTCGGTCGCCGTCCACGGTGCGGATGGGCTGTATCTCGATGCCCGCGGAGTCCAGCGGCACCAGGAACATGGTCAGGTTCTTGTGCTTGGGCCCCTGCACGTCGGTGTTGGTCAGCAGGAAGACGTAGGTGGCGTTCTGCGCGTTGGAGGTGAACATCTTGGCGCCGTTGATGACCCAGCCGGTTCCGTCGCCGTCCCGCGCCGCCCGCGTCTTGCAGGTGGCGACGTCGGAGCCGCCCTCGGGCTCGGTGTAGCCCAGGCACAGCAGGATCTCGCCGGACAGCACCCCCGGCAGCACCGCCTCACACAGCCGCGGTTCACCGAACTGCTGCACCAAACGCGCGACCACCGACGTGGTTCCCCAGTGATACCAGGGCGTATGGGCCCGGGCGATCTCGAGTTCGAAGATCCGCCGGCGCACCGGGCTGAACCCGCCGTCTTCCTCGGACCGCCAGTCCGCGGCCAGGTATCCGGCCTCGCCCAGAGCCAGATGCACCTGCCGGTCGAAGTTCTCGCCGGTTTGCCGATCGCGGCGACGCACCTCGTCGGTGACGTGCTCGGCGATGAAGGCGCGCGTCTCATCGAGGAACACCTGGTCGGCGGCCGACAGTTCGACCCGGGAGAAGTCCATCAGCGTCCTTCGATGACGAGTTTCCCGAAGCGCTCGATGCTTTCCAGCACGTGCGCCAGACTGTCGCCGGGCAGCCCGACCTGCACCCAGTTCACCCCGAGGGCCGCCAGCTTGTCCAACCCGGAAAGATAAACGTCGGAATCGAATTCGTCACTCCCCGGGCCACCGCCGGCGGAGTTGGCGAACGCGATGTCCAGCGCCGAGAAGTCCCTGACCGCCTCGTCGCAGCGGCGGCGCAGGTCCTCGATGCCCGCGGCGAGGCGGTCCTGCGAGTCGATCGAGGCGGTGCCCGCCGTCTGCGCCAGCGCGGCCGGAGCGGGAAACGGGCACCAGCCGTCGCCGTACTGCGCGACACGCCGGCGCGCCGACGCGGTGTTGCCGCCGATCCAGATCGGCGGGTGTGGCCGGCTGAGCGGGCGCGGGCGCGCGGTGATGCCACGCGCGGTGAAATGCCTTCCTTCGAAAGACAAGTCGTCGGTGGTCCAAGCGGCGCGGATCACCTGCAACGCCTCCTCGAACAGCTCGGCACGCTCGTCGTAGTCGACGCCGAGCGCCGCGAACTCCCGCTTGAGGTAGCCCACGCCGACCGCCAACGTGAACCGGCCGTTCGACAGCAGGTCCAGTGTCGCACCGGACTTGGCCACCACGAACGGGTTTCGGTACGGCAGCACCACGATGTTGGGTATCAGCCGCAGCGTGGTGGTCGTGGCCGCCGCGAAGCCCAGGGCGACAAAAGGATCCAGGGCGTCGTGGCCGCCGGCTTCCAGCCACCGCTGCGACGGCGCCGGGTGGTCGGTGAAGCCGAACCCGTGGAACCCTGCCGCCTCGGCCGCCGCCGCGACCGCCGCGATGCCCTCCCCGGTCACCAGTTCCGAATTGTAGGGATGGGTGTGCATCGGGTGGGTGAAGGCGAAGCGCATCGATCCGCCCGTCAGAACCGTGAGCGCGCGTCGATCGAGGTGTCGCTGGTGCGCAGCGGCCGGATCAGCGCCTCCTGGGCGAACGAGGCCAGCAGCGCACCCTCCTCGGAATGCACCGTGCCGCGCACGTAGGACATTCCCGCGCCGACCTGGGTGCTCTCGTGGGTGTAGAGCAGCCAGCCGTCCCAGCGCACCGGCTCGTGGAAGGCGACCGAGATGCTCATCGGGGCGGTGGACACCGTCAGATGCGCCTGGCTGGTGCCGATGCCCGGGTGCGCGCGCATGGTGGTCGAGATGCCCAGGTGCCCGGTGAAGTACGCGACGAGCGCCTTGGCCAGGTCGTCGCGGGTGGGGATCGGGTCGTAGTGCAGCCACGCGTGCAGCTCGGGCGGGCCGACCTCGTCGGGGCTGTTGACGTCCACGACGTCGACCAGCCGCAGCTGCCGCCCGGCCATCGGCATCTCGGACACGTGGGAATCGGCCGGGGCGGCCACATCCGGCCGCGGCAGGTGGTGGCGGATGACGTCGGCGGTGGGGACGTCGGCCAGCACCGTGATGCTCAGGCAGCGCCGGCCGTCCTGGTGCACGGCGACGACCGCGGTGGCGGTAGACCGGCCCTCGGCCACGACGTCGAGGACGAATTCGACCGGCGGACCGACGGCCACGGCGCGGGAGAACACCGCGTGCGCCGAGCGCACCGACTTGTCCGGGAATCGTTTGGCCACCGCGACGATCGCCTGGGCCAGCACCTGAGTGCCCTCCGCGACCCGCCGTTCGTCGCCGCCGGCCCCGACGTCGACGCCGGTGTCGCCGAAGAACCGGTCCTGGCCGTCGGCTCGCACGTCGAACAGGTCGAGCAGGCCCTGCACCGTCCACTCGGTCTGCTCGGACTCCTCGGAGACCTTGCTCAAGTCCGCTCTACCTCTCGCGCTCGCAGCTCAGGGTTCAGCGTGACAGTTTCCGTTGGTGTTGTAAACATTGGTGACGCGAGGCAATGCTTCTCACCGGACGACAGGGCCGGTACACGCGCCCAGCGGGTATTGCGTTTCCGGAAAGGAGCGCACCGCCGGCCACTCGTCCGGCACATTGACACCGGGAGCCGCGGTGCATGACACTTTCTCGGTGGTTTGTAAAGGCGCGGGCCCTGTCGTCGCCGACGAACCCGACGGCCCGCCCGACGGCATGGCGCTGGGCGGCCCCAAGCGCCGCACGCTGTTCCTGCCGCCGAGCACCGACGCCTACCCTGAGCTACTGCGGGACACCCGGCTGTCCCGCCTGGATGCGGTGACGGTCGACACGCCCGGCGCCGGCCTGCCGTGACATCCGAGAGGCGCACATGACCGACTCCTATTACGAGCTCATCGACGACGCGGACGCCCTCGGCCAGAAGTTTCGGGCCACCGACCTGGTGCGCGGCACCTGGTCGGCGACGATCCAGCACGGCGGCCCGGTCTCGGCGCTGCTGGTGAGGGCCATGCAGCGCTGCGAGAACCGCGACGACACCCGACTGACCCGGGTCGTGATCGACCTGCTGGGCGGCGTGCCGGCCGACGGCGACCTGTGGGTCGGTGCGCGGCTGCAGCGCGGCGGCAAGCAGATCGAGCTGGTCGGCGCCGAGATGCTGGCGCCGGGCCCCGAGGGTGAACCGCGTCCGGTCGCGCGCGCCACCGGGTGGCGGTTCCAGCAGCAGGACACGACGGCAGTGGCGCACGCCGCGACTCCCCCGCCCCGCCCCCGGACCGAGGCACGCGACCGTAACCTGAAGGCCAAGGACTGGGACCGTAACTACGTGCACAGCCTCGACTGGCTGTGGCTGACCGAACCGATGAGCGAGGGCCCGGGTGAATCCTGGATCAACCCGACCGTGGACCTCGTCAAGGGCGAGACCATGACGCCGCTTGAGCGGTTGTTCGCGGTCGCCGACTGCGCCAACGGCATCGGCAGCAAGCTCGATATCCGCGCGTGGACGTTCCTGAACACCGATCTGGCCGTGCATGTCTTCCGCATCCCCGAAAGCGAGTGGATCGGCATTCGCGCCGAGACCAGCTACGGTCCCGACGGCGTCGGGACGACGAACGGCACGCTGTTCGACGAGCGGGGCGCGGTCGGCTCCATCCAGCAATCGGTGCTGGTGCGCCGGCGCCCCGGCGCGACTTCGTAGAGTTTCAGCCATGAGCCAGCCGGCGTCGGTCACGGACACCGACACCTCGACGCGCCAGCGGATCCTGGCGGCCACTGCCGAGGTGCTGGGCCGTAACGGCAAGACCAAACTGAGCCTGTCCGAGGTCGCCGCCCAGGCCGGGGTGTCGCGTCCGACGCTGTACCGCTGGTTCGCCTCCAAAGCGGAACTGCTGTCGGCGTTTTCGAACTACGAGCGGCAGACCTTCGAGAGTGGCCTGGTGCAGGCCACCGCCGGACTCAAGGGCGTCGACAAGCTCGACGCCGTCCTGCGGTTCATCGTCGACTACCAGCATTCGTACTCGGGGGTGCGCATGGTCGACGTCGAACCCGAGCACACCATCGCCCAGTTCGCCCGTGCCATGCCGGAGATGCGCGCGGGCCTGCAGCGGCATCTGCCCGGACCCAATGCCGCGGTGAAGGCGGCGACCGTGATCCGCATCGCCATCTCGCACTACATCGTCCGCAGCGACGACGCCGACCAGTTCCTGGCTCAGTTGCGCCACGCCGTGGGGATCAAGCCGCAGGGCTGATCACTCGAAGAGCACCGCGGCGTTGAGATAGCCGGTCGGGTCCAGCGCGGCCTTGACCGCCCGCATCGCGGCGATGTCGGCGGGTTCGCGCGACATCGCCAGATACCGGCGTTTGCGGCTGCCGACGCCGTGCTCGGAGCTGACGTTGCCGCCGCACCCGGCGATCAGGTCCATCATCGGCCCGTACACCGCCTGCTCCCGTTCGACCGGGCAGCGCAGCACGTTGAGATGCAGGTTGCCCTCCCCGACGTGGCCGAACAGCAGCGGCAGCGCGTCGGGCGCGTGCGCACCCAACAGCGCGACCGCCTCACGGGCGAACCCGCCGATCGCCGACAGTGGCAGCGACACGTCGAACTTCAGCGGCGGCCCGTACACACCGAGCACCTCGGCCAGCGACTCCCGAACCTGCCACAACCGTTGCTGGGCAGCGACATCCACGCCCACTGCGGGCTCCCCGCACAGCTGCACACCGTCGAGCAGGTCGGCCAGCCGGTCGGTCTGGTCGTGGTCGGCCGCCAGTTCCACCAGCAGCATCCAGTCGCCGTCCACCGGCACCGCCACCCCGAGGTGCGCACGGATCAGCGCGCCCGCCCGGCCGTCGATCAGCTCCAGCGCCGCGATCCCGTCCACGTCGCGGAACGTCCGGCCGGCCGCCACGAGCGCCTCCAGGTCGGCGAACCCGCACACGGCGGTCACCCGGTGCGTCGGCGCGGGGTGCAGCCGCAGGTCGAGCGCAGTGATGACGCCGAGGGTGCCCTCGGCGCCGACGAACAGCGCCGGCAGGTCGTAGCCGGTGTTGTCGCTGCGCACCAGGCTGTGCCGGCGCAGCAGCGAGCCGTCGGGCAGCGCCACCTGCAGGCCGAGGACCTGCTCGCCCATGTTGCCGTAGCGCACCGTGCGCAGGCCGCCGGCGTTGGTCGAGGCCATGCCGCCCACGGTGGCCGTGTCCCGGGCGGCCAGATCCACCCCGAACACCAGGCCCGCGGCGGCGGCCGCGCGCTGCACAGCGGTCAGCGTGGCCCCGGCACCTGCCTCGACGCGGCGCTCCACGGTGTCGACGTCACCCAGCGCGCGCAGCCGCTCGGTGGTCAGCAGCACGTCGTCGTGCTCGGGTACGGTGCCGGCCACCAGGGAGGTGCGGCCGCCCTGCACGGTGACGTGTGCCCCGGCGTCGCGACACACCCGCAGCACCGCGGCGACCTCCTCGGCCGATCCCGGCCGCACCAGTGCGCCGGCCCGCCCGCGGTAGCGCCCGGTGTGGTCGACGGCGCGGCCGGCCAGGACGTCGGGATCGGTGACGACGTGGCCCGGCCCGACCACGGACTGAAGCGCGCGCAGCATGCTCGCGGTTATAGCACCGCCGCCGTCAGAACTCCTTGTGCGGCACGTCGGCCACCAGGCCGCCGTCCATGACGAACTCGGCGCCGGTCGCATACGACGACTCGTCGCTGGCCAGGAACAGCACGAACGTGGACACCTCCCGCATCTCGCCGGGGCGGCCCAGCGGGATGGTCACCAGGTCCTCGGGCAGGTTCGCGGTCATCGGGGTGCGGATGAAGCCTGGGTGCACGGAGTTCACCCGGATGTTGTGCGGCGCCAGCTCCAGGGCCGCCGACTTGGCCAGGCCGCGCACCGCCCACTTCGAGGCGACGTAGGGATGCACCGCCGGCGCGCCGCGCAGACCCTCGATCGAGGACACGTTGATGATCGAGCCGCCCCCGGCCGCGGTCATCGGTTCGACGGCCACCCGCATGCCCAGGAAGGTGCCGGTCAGGTTGACGTCGATCACCTTCTGCCACTTCCCCAGATCGAAGTTCTTCAGCTGCCCCAGTGCGACGATGCCGGCGTTGTTGACCAGCACGTTGAGCTTGCCGAACTCGCCGGTGGCGGTCGCGACCGCGGCGTCCCACTGGTCGGGCTGGGTGACGTCGAGGTGGACGTAGCGGGCCGCGTCGCCGATCGCGTCGGCCAGCGCCTTGCCCTCCTCGTCGAGGATGTCGCCGATCACCACCTTGGCGCCCTCGGCGGCCAGCAGACGCGCGTGCTCGGCGCCCATGCCGCGGGCGCCGCCGCTGATCAGCGCTACTTTTCCGTCTACCCGACCCACTGAGGGGCTCCCTTCGGTTTAGGTGGCGACCAGCCCGGCGGGCGCATAGAGGCCTTTTCCGGTGATGAACGGCAGGTCGAGCGTGGTCCGGATGCCCGGCGGCGCCGCGACCACGGCCGGGATGGCATTGACGACCCGGCCGGCGGCGCCGGCGATGGCGGCGTGATTGTGGTCGCCTTTGCGGCTGCTCGGCACGATGTCCACGGCGTAGGACGGCTCGCCGGTGATCTCCACGCGGTAGGAGCCGTCGCCGGAAGCGGGCTGGGGCAGGTCGGGCCGCAGGTCGGGCCGCAACCGGGTGATGTGCTCGATGACGATGGCGGGGTGGCCGCCCACCATCCCGCGGATCTCGAACTGCAGCACGGCCAGCGTGCCCTTGGCCACGCGACCGACCGCGATGTCGAAATCCTCCGGCGCGGGCTCGCGCTGGTAGGACTCGGCGATCTCGTCGACCTCGATGCCCAGCCCGGCCGCCAGCTGCCGGATCGCGGTGCCCCAGGCGATGCTGAGCACGCCCGGTTGCAGCAGCATCGGGATCTCGTCGAGCGGGCGGCCGAAGCCCATGTAGTGCATCACTTCCGCGCCGTCGTAGCCGGCGTAGTCGTGGATCTCCATGCAGCGCACCTGTTCGATGCGCCGGCAGGTCCCGGCCAGGGCCAGCGGGATCAGGTCGTTGACGAATCCCGGGTCGACACCGCTGATGAAGATGCTCGAATTGCCCTGCCGGGCAGCATTTTCGACGCGCGCGATGTACTTGCCGGGCATCACGCCCCACGGGTACTGCAGCAGCCCTGGCGACGACCCGACGACGTTGACCCCGGCGGCCAGGATGCGCATGACGTCGGCCATCGCGTCCGGTAATCGGGTGTCGCCCATCGCGCAGTAGACGACGCACTCGGGCCCGGTGGCCAGCACGGCGTCAAGATCGGCCACCGCCGGGACACCTGTGACGACCTCGTCGTCGAGCGCGACGCCGCACAGCGCGCCGGCGTCCTTGCCCACCTTCTCCGGCGACGACACGCACAACCCGGTCAACTCGAACTGCGGATTGGTGATCAGTTCGGCCAAGGCCGGCCGGCCGACATTCCCGGTCCCGACGTGAGCGACCCGGATCGCCATGGGCGGTCTCCGTCCTGAGGTGAACGTTGGAAGGCGTTTCTAGACACTAGTCCATT
>NZ_JBYCLC010000310.1:0-1993 GCF_057473685.1 Mycobacterium sp. TH-M116
CCAGTTGGCGTCCGCCTCGAAGTTGGGGGGGCTCTCGATCCCGCCCGGATGGTCCGCGGCCGCGGGAGAGATCAGCCGCGCCGCGCCGGTGCTGCCCCAGACCACCGTCGCCAGCCCGGCCATGGCGCAGGCCTCGGCCCTGCCCAACAGTCCGTTCACCCAGGCGCTGATGGGCTCCCTGAGCGGGCGTGGCATGGGCAGCTTCATCGGCAAGGTGCCGGCGAAGATCCTGCCCCGCTCACCGGCCGGGGGCTGACCGGTAGGCGCCCGACCGTGAGGGGCCCGAGCGTCAGGGGCCCGAGCGTCACGCCAGCGTGGCGCTCGCCGCCCGGTGCCACGCTGGCGTGACGCTCGGGCGCGGGGTGCCGCGCTCGCCGCCCGGTGCCACGCTGGCGTGACGCTCGGCCGCGGGGTGCCGCGCTCGCCGCGCGGCGTGACGCTCGGGCGCGGGGTGCCGCGCTCGCCGCCCGGTGCCACGCTCGCGTGACTCTCGGCATTCGCGCAAGTCGGGCGACTCGCGCGAACGTCAGGCTCCCGCCCGGACCTGGCGGGCCGCAGCCACCATGTTGCGCAGCGACGCGGTCGCCTCGTCGGCCGAACGCGTCTTCAGCCCGCAGTCGGGGTTGACCCAGAGTCGCTGTGCGGGAAGCGCTTTCAGCGCGGCCCGCAGCGATTCGGCCATCTCACCGGTGCTGGGCACCCGCGGTGAGTGGATGTCGTAGACGCCGGGCCCCACACTGTTGGCGAAACCGACCGCGTTGAGGTCGTCGAGCACCTCCATGTGTGAGCGTGCCGCCTCGATGGATGTGACGTCGGCGTCCAGATCCGAGATCGCCCCGATCACCTCGCCGAACTCCGAGTAGCACAGGTGGGTGTGGATCTGCGTCGAGTCGGCGACACCGGAGGTGGCCACGCGGAAAGACCCGATGGCCCAACGCAAGTACTCGTCCTGGTCTGCGCGCCGCAGCGGCAGCAGTTCCCGCAGCGCGGGCTCGTCGACCTGGATGATCGAGATGCCGGCGGCTTCCAGGTCGACCGTTTCGTCGCGGATGGCCAGCGCCACCTGGTTGGCCGTCTCGGCCAGCGGCTGGTCGTCACGGACGAACGACCACGCCAGGATCGTGACCGGGCCGGTCAGCATGCCCTTGACCGGTTTGTCGGTCAGCGACTGCGCGTAGGTGATCCACTCGACCGTCATCGCCCGGGGCCGGGACACGTCGCCGTAGAGGATCGGCGGACGCACGCACCGGCTCCCATAGGACTGCACCCACCCGTTCTGGGTGGCCGCAAATCCCGACAGCTGCTCGGCGAAGTACTGGACCATGTCGTTGCGTTCCGGCTCGCCGTGCACGAGCACGTCGAGCCCGAGTTGTTCCTGCAGCGCGATGACATCGGAAATCTCCCGCTTCATCCGGGCGACGTATTCCTCCTCGGTGATCTCCCCAGAGCGAAAAGCCGCGCGCGCCTTGCGGATCGCGGAGGTTTGCGGGTAGGAGCCGATGGTCGTGGTGGGCAGCGGCGGCAGGTTCAGCCGTGCCTCCTGCGCGGCGCGGCGCTGCGCCGGAGCGCCACGGTGCACACCGGAGGCCAGGACTGCGGCAAGGCGGGCCCGCATCTCATCGTTGTGCAGCCGCGGATCCGCGCGGCGGGAGGCGGCGGCGGCATCAGACGCCGCGATCTCGTCGGCGACCGCGTCGCGCCCGTCGCGCAGCGCGCGCGCCAGGGCCACCACCTCGGCGACCTTCTCCTGCCCGAACGCCAGCCAGCCGCGCAGCTTTTCGTCCAGGCCGGTCTCCGGCTCGAGCGAGTATGGGACGTGCATCGTGGAACACGACGTCGAAACCGCCACCGCGGCCGCCGAACCCCGCAGCGTGGTGAGCTTGGTCAGCGCCGCCTCCAGGTCGGTGCGCCAGACGTTGCGCCCGTCGACGACTCCGGCCACCAGGATCTTGCCGGCCAGCTCGGGAACCGAGGCCACGGCGGTGCCGTTGCC
>NZ_JBYCLC010000311.1:0-9612 GCF_057473685.1 Mycobacterium sp. TH-M116
CGGTTTGTCACAGGGTCAACGCCGGCGGCGGTGACGTTGGTTCCCGCTCGCGTCCCCGCGATCAGCGGGGCGTTCGCCGGACTTCCCGGACGCTCGAGATCACGTAGTCGATCCCGGTGACCACGGTGAGCACGATCGCGGCGGCCATCACCACGGCCGCCACAACCCGGAAGGGCCCCGACAGCGGGAGCACGAACAGGCCGATCGCGACGGCTTGGACCACGGTCTTCAGCTTGCCGCCCCAGCTGGCCGGGATGACGCCGCGCCGGATCACGGCCAGCCGCAGCAGCGTGACCCCGATTTCGCGGGTCATGATCACGACCGTCACCCACCACGGCAGGTCGCCCAGCATCGACAGTGCGATCAGCGCCGAGCCGATCAGCGTCTTGTCGGCGACCGGATCCACGAAAGCGCCGAATTCCGTTGCCATGCCATAGTTGCGAGCCAGCAGGCCGTCGAACCGGTCGGTGATGGCGGCCACCGCGAAGATGCCGAAGGCCACGACACGGCCGACGGTCTGGTGACCGTCCCCGAGGAAAAGAACGAGCAGGAAAACCGGGACAAGCAACAACCGCAGGCCGGTGAGGACATTGGCGAGGTTGGCAATCCGGGCACGACCTGCGATCGGACTCGTTTGAGGGTGCCCGGACACGGCATCAGAATAGCGGGTGACCAGTTCACACGCCTCTGATGTCGATACTGTTACCCGTGACCGAAAGCCCTGAGGACCACCGTCCGGCAGTCCGGCGTGCCCGCACCTCCGACGTTCCCGCGATCAAGCGGCTCGTCGACACCTACGCGGGCAAGATCCTGCTGGAGAAGAACCTGGTGACGCTCTACGAGGCGATCCAGGAATTCTGGGTCGCCGAATGTGCCGACAAACCGGGCGAGGTCGTTGGCTGCGGTGCGTTGCACGTGATGTGGGCCGACCTCGGCGAGATCCGCACCGTCGCGGTCGACCCCGCCATGACCGGCCGTGGCATCGGGCACGCGATCGTCGACCGGCTCCTGCAGGTCGCGCACGAGCTGCAGCTGGAGCGCCTGTTCGTGCTGACCTTCGAGACCGAATTCTTCGGCAAGCACGGGTTCACCGAGATTGAGGGCACACCGGTCACCGCGGAGGTGTTCGAGGAGATGTGCCGCTCCTACGACATCGGTGTCGCCGAGTTCCTGGACTTGAGCTACGTCAAGCCCAACATCCTCGGCAACTCCCGGATGCTGCTGGTGCTGTGACCGCCGCTATTCGGAGCCGGGATCGCCGCCCTCGGCGTCGCTCCCACCCCGGATCAACGCCAGCGTTCCGGCCAGCTCGTCGGGCTTGACCAGCACCTCGCGCGCTTTGGAGCCCTCCGACGGCCCGACGATGCCGCGGGTCTCCATCAGATCCATCAGACGGCCCGCCTTGGCGAACCCCACCCGCAGCTTGCGCTGCAGCATGGAGGTGGACCCGAACTGGCTGGACACCACCAGCTCGACTGCCTGTAGGAAGACGTCCATGTCGTCGCCGATGTCGGGATCCCTGCCATCGGAGTCGGTCCGCTCCCCGGTCGGTTTGGCGGTGGTGACGCCCTCGGTGTACTCGGGTTCGGCCTGGTCTTTGCAGGCGCTGACGACGGCTTGGATCTCCTCGTCGGTGATGAACGCGCCCTGTAACCGGATCGGTTTGCCCGCGCCCATCGGCAGGAACAGGCCGTCGCCCATGCCGATCAGCTTCTCCGCGCCGGCCTGGTCCAGGATCACCCGGCTGTCGGTGAGCGACGAGGTGGCGAACGCCAGCCGCGACGGAACGTTGGTCTTGATCAGGCCGGTGACGACGTCGACCGAGGGTCGCTGCGTGGCCAGCACCAGGTGGATGCCGGCCGCCCGCGCCTTCTGGGTGATGCGCACGATGGCGTCCTCGACGTCGCGCGGCGCGGTCATCATCAGGTCGGCCAGCTCGTCGACGATCGCGACGACGTAAGGGTATGGCCGGTATACGCGCTGGCTGCCCAGCGGTGCCGTGATGGCACCGGAACGCACCTTGGCATTGAAGTCGTCGATGTGGCGCACCCGCGAGGCCTGCATGTCCTGGTAGCGCTGTTCCATCTCCTCGACCAGCCACGCCAGTGCGGCCGCGGCCTTCTTGGGCTGGGTGATGATCGGCGTGATCAGGTGCGGAATGCCTTCATACGGCGTGAGTTCCACCATCTTCGGGTCGATCAGGATCATCCTGACCTCCTCGGGCGTGGCCCGGGCGAGCAGCGAGACCAGCATGGAGTTGACGAAGCTGGACTTGCCGGATCCGGTTGACCCGGCCACCAGCAGGTGCGGCATCTTGGCCAGATTCGCCGAGATGAAGTCGCCTTCGATGTCCTTGCCCAGCCCGATGACCAGGGGGTGGTGGTCACGGCGTGTCGACGACGCGGTGAGCACGTCGGCCAACCGCACCATTTCTCGGTCGGTGTTGGGCACCTCGATGCCGACGGCGGACTTGCCGGGGATAGGTGCCAGCATGCGCACGCTCTCGGTGGCGACCGCATAGGCGATGTTCTTCTGCAGCGCGGTGATCTTCTCGACCTTGACGCCGGGCCCCAGTTCCACCTCGTAACGCGTGACGGTGGGCCCGCGGGTACAGCCGGTCACGGCCGCATCGACCTTGAACTGGGTGAGCACCTCGCCGATCGCGTCGGCCATGACGTTGTTGGCGGCGCTGCGCTTCTTGGGCGGGTCCCCCGCCACCAGCAAACTCAGCGACGGCAACGTGTACGGTCCCTCGACCACCCGGTCCAGCTCGATGGTGTCCTGCTCAGCCTTGCCACGCCGGCGGCCCCGGGTGGACCGTTCCGGGACGGTCGGCACGTCGTCCTCGATCGGGGGCGGATCGGTTGCGGCCGCACCGCCTGCAGAAGGCCACGCCGCCGGCTCGTTGTCGGGGTGGAAGGCGCCGTCGCCATGATGGTCGTCGTAGTAGCCGTCGGAGAAGTCCTCGGCGGCAGCGGACGCCTCGTAGCCGGGCTCGACGTCGTAACGGCCGGGGTCGCCGCCGGGCTCGTCGACATAGCCGCGCTGGAACAGCCGGGTGCCGAACATGTCCTGCAGGGCTTCGGGCACCTCGCGGATCGTGGTGCCGGTCAGCAGGAGCAGCCCGAACAGGGCTCCGATGAACAACAGTGGCGCAGCGATCCAGGCCGTCAACCCGTCTCGCAGCGGCCCGCCGATGGCGAACCCGATGAAACCGGCCGCGCTGCGGCGCGCGTCGGGGTCTTCCGGCGATCCGGACCACAGGTGGCACAGGCCGAGATAGGACAGGACGATCAGGCTGCCGCCGAGGATCAGCCTGGGCCGGGCGTCGGCGTCGGGCCGGGTCCGCATCAGCGTCACCGCCGCCGCGGCGGTGACCAGCGGCAGCAGCAGGACACCCGAGCCGATGAACGTCCGCAACAGCACGTCGACCCACGCGCCGACCGGGCGCGCGGCGTCGAACCACGAGCTCGCCGCGACCACGACCGAGACGCCGAGCAGGACCAGCGCGACACCGTCGCGGCGGTGCCCCGGCTCCACATCACGGGCCCGTCCGATCGACCGCGCCGCGCCACCGGTACCCCGTGCGGTGATCAGCCAGGCCGCGCGCATGGCCCGGCCGCAGCTCAGCCCCGCGGCGACCAGGAGTGACCGGTTACGCCGCGGGCCCGGCCGGTTCACCTTCTTGCGGGGGGCCGCAGGCCGCGCACTGCGGGTACCGCCCCGCGAAGTGGGCTTTGACCTGCTCGTTCGGCTACCGGAGCGGGCGACGGTCTTACTGGACATGACATTCAGGGTAGTCGCAAAGACAACATCTGCACCACCCGCCACACTGGTAACGATTCCGTCGCCGGCCCCGGGGCGGCCCCGCGCAGGACGGGCCCCCGGGACCCGTGAGTAGGGTGATCCACGTCATGCCCGCCCGCAACACACCCAGCAATTCACGGATCGCCAGGAGGCCTCAGCATGCCCGTCGTCGTCGTCGCCACCATGACCGTCAAACCCGAGTCGGTCGAGACCGCCCGCGACATCCTCACCGCCTCGGTCGAGGAAGTGCACGGCGAGCCCGGGTGCCAGCTGTACTCGCTGCACCAGACGGGCGAAACGTTCGTCTTCATCGAGCAGTGGGCCGACGAGGAGGCGCTCAAGGCGCACAGCACCGCGCCCGCGGTCGCCACGATGTTCACCGCGATCGGCGAACACCTGGCCGGAGCGCCCGACATCAAGATGCTGCAGCCGGTTCCCGCCGGCGACCGCGCCAAGGGACAGTTGCGCGCGTGACGGGCCGTGGCCCGGACGGGCCGCTGAAGAGACCTCTGGAGGGAAAGGTCGCCTTCATCACCGGTGCGGCGCGCGGACAGGGCCGCGCGCACGCCGTCCGGCTGGCCTCCGACGGCGCGGACATCATCGCGGTCGACCTGTGCGAGCAGATCGCCAGCGTCCCCTACCCCCTGGCGACCCCGCAGGACCTCGCGGCGACCGTCACGCTCGTCGAAGACACCGGCTCCCGGATCGTCGCCGCTCGCGGAGACGTGCGCGACCGGGCGTCGCTGTCCTCGGCGCTGCAGGCGGGCCTCGACACGTTCGGCCGGCTCGACATCGTCGTCGCCAATGCCGGTATCGCCCCCATGCAGTCCGGTGACGAAGGCTGGCGCGACGTCATCGACGTGAACCTCACCGGTGTCTACAACACGATCAAGGTCGCGATACCGACGATGGTTTCCCAGGGCAGCGGCGGTTCGATCGTGCTGATCAGCTCATCGGCCGGGCTGGCCGGCGTCGGCAGCCCGGACGCAGGTTCGGTCGGCTACGCCGCAGCCAAGCACGGGGTGGTCGGCTTGATGCGGGTCTACGCGAACCTGCTTGCCTCGCAGTACATCCGGGTCAACTCGATCCATCCCTCCGGTGTCGAGACCCCGATGATCAACAACGAGTTCACCCGGGAGTGGCTGGCCAAGATGGCCGCCGCGACCAACACGCCGGGCGCCATGGGCAACGCCATGCCGGTGGAGGTGCTGGAAGCCGAGGACATCGCCAACGCGGTGGCCTGGCTGGTGTCCGACCAGGCCCGCTACGTCACCGGTGTCACCTTGCCGGTCGATGCGGGCTTCGTGAACAAGTAGCGGCCATGACCCGAAAATCGGTAGTACAGACGGCGTTCGGCCCCGCGGTGTTGGCCGCCGTCGAGCAAAACGAACCGTCGGGGCGCCGCCTGGTGGACGACGATTTCGCCGAGCTCTTTCTGCCCGCCCCGCTGCGCTGGCTGGTCGGTGCGACGCGGTTCGCGCCGGTTCGTCATCTGATGATCCGCGCCTCGGAGTTCACCGGCCCTGGGCTGTGGGCGAATCTGGCCTGCCGCAAGCGTTTCACCGCCGACAAGCTCAACGAGTCGCTCGATGACATCGAGGCCGTCGTCATCCTCGGGGCGGGGCTGGACACCCGCGCCTATCTGCTGACACGGCGAGTCCGCATCCCGGTTTTCGAGGTCGACCTGCCGGTGAACGTCGCCCGCAAGTTCAAGACGGTCCGCCGGGTGCTGGGCGAGCCACCGCTGTCGGTTCGGTTGGTGGCGCTGAACCTCGAGCACGACGATCTGCTCACCGCACTCGCCGAGCACGGCTACAGCACCGGTTACCGGGTCTTCTTCATCTGCGAAGGGGTCACTCAATACCTCACCCCCGCCACCATTCGCCGGACGATGGAGGGGCTGCGCGCGGCCGCGCCGGGTAGCCGCTTCGTGTTCACCTACGTCCGTAGCGATTTCATCGACGGCACGAACCGGTATGGCACCCGAACGCTGTACCGCAAGGTCCGCCAGCGGCAGCAACTGTGGCAGTTCGGCTTGCAGCCCGACGAAGTCGACGCGTTTCTCGGCGAGTACGGCTGGCGCCTGGTGGACCAGGCCGGACCCGACGAACTCGCGCAGCGATACGTCGCGCCCACCGGTCGCAAACTCAAGACCTCGGGACTGGAGTGGTCGGCCTTCGCGGAAAAGGTCTAGCGCCTCAGACCTCGATGACCGTCGGCACGATCATCGGCGCCCGCCGGTAGGTCTCGCCCACCCACTTGCCCACGGTGCGCCGCACCGCCTGGGCGATCCGCGCGGGTTCGGTGACGTTGTCGGCCATCAGGGACTCCAGCTCCGCCTCGATCCGCCGCACCACCGGCTCGAGCGCCTTGGGATCCTCGGAGAACCCGCGGGACAACAGGTGCGGCGTCCCCACCGGACGCCCGGTGCCGCGCCGCACCACCACCGTCACCGCCAAGAATCCCGACGACAGGATGAGACGTTCGCCCAGGGTGATATCGCCGACGTCGCCGGTGATCAGCCCGTCGACGAACATCTTGCCGACCGGCACCGCCCCCACGATTGCGGCCCGCCCGGCGACGAGGTCGACGCTGACACCGTTCTCGGCCAACAGGATCGACTCCTCGGGCACCCCCGTACTCGCGGCCAGCTTGGCGTTGGCGCGCAGCATCCGCCAGGTCCCGTGCACCGGCATGACGTGGCGCGGCCGCACGCCGTTGTACAAGAACAACAGTTCCCCGGCATACGCGTGGCCCGAAACATGCACGCGCGCTTGGGCATTGGTGACCACGCGAGCCCCAATCTTGGCCAGCGAGTCGATGACGCCGTAAACCGCTTCCTCGTTGCCCGGGATAAGCGACGACGCCAGGATGACCAGGTCGCCCGCGGTCAGCGTGATGCTGCGATGCTCGCCGCGCGACATCCGCGACAACGCCGACATCGGCTCACCCTGGGTGCCGGTGGTGATCAGCACGACACGCTCGGGCGGCATCGTCTCGGCGACGCCGATGTCGATCACGTCCGAATCGGCCACCCGCAGGAAGCCCAGGTCGCGGGCGATCCCCATGTTGCGCACCATGGAACGCCCGACGAAAGAGACCCGCCGGCCCAACGCGACGGCAGCGTCGATGATCTGTTGCACGCGATCGACGTTGGAGGCGAAGCACGCCACGATGACCCGGCCGCCGGCGCCCCGGATCAGCCGGTGCAGGGTGGGGCCCACCTCGCTTTCCGAGGGCCCCACGCCGGGATGGTCGGCGTTGGTCGAATCGCACAGGAACAGGTCCACGCCGGCCCCATCGCGCCGCGAGCCCAGCCGCGACATGCCCGGCAGGTCGGTGGGACGGCCGTCGAGGGGAAGCTGGTCGAGCTTGATGTCGCCGGTGTGCAGGACGGTGCCCGCGCCGGTGTGCACCGCGATCGCCAGCGCGTCCGGGATGGAGTGGTTGACCGCGAAGTACTCGCACTCGAACACCCCGTGGGTGCTGCGTTGCCCCTCGGCGACCTCGACGAACTCCGGCTTGATGCGGTGCTCGCGGCATTTCGCGGCGACCAGCGCCAGGGTGAACCGCGACCCGACGATCGGGATGTCCCGGCGCAGCTTGAGCAGGAACGGGATCGCCCCGATGTGGTCCTCGTGGGCGTGGGTGAGCACCACGGCCTCGATGTCGTCGAGGCGGTCCTCGATGTGCCGCAAGTCCGGCAGGATCAGGTCGACCCCGGGTTCGTCGTGGTTGGGGAACAACACCCCGCAGTCGATGATCAGCAGCCGGCCCAGATGCTCGAAAACGGTCATGTTGCGGCCGATCTCGTTGATGCCGCCCAGCGCGGTGACGCGCAACCCGCCTGCGGTCAAAGGCCCCGGGGGGGCGAGGTCTACCTCCACTGCCGGCTCACCTGAGCACCCCGGCGGCGCGCATGTCGTCCGCCAGCGCGTCGATCTGGGCGGGGGTGGCCGCCATCTGGGGCAGCCGGGGTTCACCGGCGTCGATGCCCTGCAGGCGCACGCCCGCCTTGGACATCGTCACCCCGCCCAGTCGGGTCATCGCGTTGCACAGCGGGGCGAGGCTGACGTTGATCTTGCGGGCCGTGGCGATGTCCCCGGAGGAGAAGGCGGACAGCAACTCTCGTAACTGACCGGCCGCCACATGGGAGATCACGCTGATGAAGCCGATGGCGCCCATCGCCAGCCAGGGCAGATTCAGCGCGTCATCGCCGGAGTAGTAGGCCAGCCCGGTCTCAGCGATCACCTGGCCACCGCCGTGCAGATCGGCCTTGGCGTCCTTGACGCCGACGATGTTGGGGTGCGATGCCAGCGTGCGCAGCGTGCCGACTTCGATGGGCACCACGGAACGCCCGGGGATGTCGTAGAGCAGCATCGGCAGTTCGGTCGCGTCGGCCACGGCGCTGAAGTGCGCGATCAGTCCGCTCTGCGGCGGCTTCGAGTAGTACGGCGTGACCACCAGCAGGCCGTGCGCACCCTCGGCCGCGCACGCCCTGGCCAGGCGAACACTGTGAGCGGTGTCATAGGTGCCGGCCCCGGCGACCACGCGGGCCCGGTCGCCCACCGTCTCGAGCACGACGCGCAGCAACTCCAGTTTCTCGTCGTCGGTCGTGGTCGGCGACTCGCCGGTGGTTCCCGACACCACCAGGCCGTCGCACCCGGCGTCCACCAGGTGGTTCGCCAGTCGGGCCGCGGCGGCCGTGTCCAAGCAGCCGTCGGCGTCAAACGGCGTCACCATCGCGGTCAGCAGGGTTCCCAACCGTGCGGGGACGTCGAATCCGGCCATACTCACGGTGATCAGGTTACCTGGCGCGGGCAAGAGCTTCGGCGACGGCGCGGGCCGGGTCGCGCCGCCCGGCGGCTCAGGCCTCGATCGCCAGCGGACTGGTGGCCACCTCGGTGCCGTCAGCCAGCGTGGAGATCTCGAAGTCGGCGAAAACCGCGGGGGCCACCCCGGCGAGCAGGCGCAGGCACGCGATGGCCAGCCGCCGGATTTCCACGTCGGCGTGCTCGCTGGCCCGCTGGGCCACGAAGTGCCGCCAGGCGCGGTAGTTGCCGGTCACGACGATGCGGGTCTCGGTGGCGTTGGGCAGCACGGCGCGGGCCGCTTGGCGGGCCTGCTTGCGCCGCAGCACCGCGTTGGGCTGGTCGGAGAACGTGGCTTCCAGTCCGGCCAGCAGTCGGGCGTACGCGGCGCGGTTGGCGTCGGCGGCATCGGTCAGCACCTGCTGGAGTTCGGGGTCCTCTTCTAGGCCCGGCGGTACGACGACCCGCGAGTCCCCTTCCGGCACATAGCGTTGCGACAGCTGCGAGTACGAGAAGTGCCGGTGGCGGATCAGCTCGTGAGTGCACGACCGCGAGATGCCGGTGATGTAGAACGAGACGCTGGCATGCTCGAGCACCGAGAAGTGCCCGACGTCGATGATGTGCTTGATGTAGCCGGCGTTGGTCGCGGTCTTCGGGTTGGGCTTCGACCAGCTCTGGTAGCAGGCGCGGCCGGCGAATTCGACCAGCGCGGAACCCCCGTCGGCGTCGGTGTCCCAGGGCACGTCGGGCGGCGCCAGGAAGTCGGTCCTGGCGATCAGTTGCACGCGCAGCGGCGCGATCTCAGCCACGGCGCTCACCTTAGCCCGGCGACGATGCGCGCCGCGGAGCATTCCGCAGCCCGGCCGCGAGTTCACTCATCGCCGGCGCAGCTCACCGGCTAGGGCGTGTCTCCCGATTTGTTGCTTCCTACGCGGGAATGGATTACGGCGCAGGCTAACAGGACACCACCGAGGTAGGTTAGGGCGTATTTGTC
>NZ_JBYCLC010000312.1:0-1926 GCF_057473685.1 Mycobacterium sp. TH-M116
ACGACAACACCGGAGCGGGTTTCGGGATCCAGAGACTTGATGCGGCCACTGAATTCGATGTCCGCACCTTCTGCGGCCGACACGATCGCCGGCTGGGACAACCGCACCGCGTAGCGGGTGACCGCGCCGGGGTCTCCCGACCATGCGGAGGCGAAGCCGGCACCCAACCCCATGGTGAGCATGCCGTGGGCGATCACATCGGGCAGTCCGGCCAGTTTGGCGATGCCCTCGTCCCAGTGAATCGGGTTGGCGTCTCCGGCCACGCCGGAATAGTTCACCAGGTCACCGCGGGACAGGCGGGCATGACGCACCGGTAGCTCATCGCCGACCTTCAGGTCGTCGAAAGACCCCGTCCCCGGCGTGCGGGCCGTGCCTTCGTCGGCGATCCGAACCTCCCTCTCGGGACGGACGGTCTTGCGGTAGTCGGCATCGGATTTGCCGACAGCGAGGAGGTCGACGTCATGCATCATGATATTCGGGACGGCCGTCTTGATCGCCGGGTCGACGTCCTCGGCGGTGACGCCGACGACGGTGGTGTGCAGGGTGTGTACCCGCTCGCCGGCGATGTCGGTGAAGGTGTTG
The DNA here is from genome assembly GCF_057473685.1 of Mycobacterium sp. TH-M116. Taxonomy (NCBI): domain Bacteria; kingdom Bacillati; phylum Actinomycetota; class Actinomycetes; order Mycobacteriales; family Mycobacteriaceae; genus Mycobacterium; species Mycobacterium sp. TH-M116. Next base: position 583 of record NZ_JBYCLC010000312.1, read on the forward strand.
GTCACGGTGATCAGGTGTCTGCCGGCGAACCTGCGCACCGAAGACAATTCGACGTCGACACGCAGTTCGTCGCCGGCCACGATCGGGCGGTGCTGCTCGAAGACTTCTTCGGTCTGCATGTAGGTGTCATAACCAACGACGACCGATTCGAACATGCGGCGGTTGCAGTTCATTCCCGGCACCGAGGTGAACGTCATCGGCGTCACCAGGTCTGCGTACCCCAGGCCCGCAGCGGCGGCAACGTCCCAATGTGCCGGGTGATAGTCCTGCACTGCACGGGCATATTCACGGACCTTTTCGCGGCCCACCAGATAGGTGCCGTCCATTTCGTAGTAATGGCCGACCCGTGATTCGAGCAGCGAGTCTTCTGTTGTTGCGGTCATGGAGTGCCCAACTTTTCTATCGGTCTGTTCGCGGAGGCCGACCACAGCACACTAGCGTGCGGTGACCGCGGCAATGCGGTCCGTTCCGGTTCGGCGGTTTGTTCCCGATGCCGCCGTGGCCCGGCCCGGCTCCGGCGGACCAATCCCGGCACGAGCCGCGCGCGAACCTCCGAACCCCAGTTCGTCGCGGCCCCCGGCGGGGCAACGCGAAGGCGGGGCAAGATGTAGTCCGTGAGTTGGGCGAGGCACGAGGGACGGGCGCTTGCGGACACCACCCTCAGCGGCGAGGCGCTGCTTGCCGCGCTCGAAGACCATATCCGCGCGCAAAATCCGAGTCTGACGGATGTGCGTCTGGAGGGAGTGAACGTGACCGAGGAATACGACGCCGGCACCTCGCCGGCCGGGCGGTGGTACTCGGTCACCTACCTGGCCGACGACGGCTTGGGCTATTAGGCCAAACCACGGCTCCGACCGCGTATCCCACGACGCCTCGTCGGCGTGTCGTGTCGGGACGTTCACATTCAGGAGCTGCCCCGCGGCGGCGGTCAACCCGGACGCGTCGCGACGAGTTGGTCGACTGATCACCGCGCCGATACCCGGCCGTGGCGCGGCGCTCACGTGCAATCCGACACGGTGGTCGTCGTCAACCACTGGCGTTCATCCTCGGGGTGACGAGCGGGTTGGCGGCCCTCGGGGTGCGGTACCAGCTGTCGCCCCGGCCTGCCCATACCGTCGAGCCCGAGCCTTCACCGGAACCGGGACGTTTCAGCGGTAGTCACGGGCAAGGCCGAAGCCGTCGGAGCCCAGAATGATTCCAGGGCAGTAGGTTTCGGGGTCGGTCCACAACTCGTAGCCGGTCGCCGGCACGATTGCGCGGCGATGGCGTCGTTGCGGGTGCCCAGCAGGGCGCCCGGCACGGGTCTGGCGTCTCGGGCCGGCGTGTGGACACATGACGGATATG
>NZ_JBYCLC010000313.1:0-5632 GCF_057473685.1 Mycobacterium sp. TH-M116
GTCGCGGCGTGCTTGCGCCCACGCGTAGGACGTCTTCAACGGCAGCGGCAGCGGCTCCCGCCGGCCCGTGTCGTAGAGCGCCACCAAGTCGCCCAGCACCGCCACCGGGTCCGGCGGCGCCACGAACAACCGTTGCGCGATGGTGTTTTTGGTCTTGCCGCGCCCGATGCCCACGGCGGCCCACTCACGGTCGGGCTGCTGCGCCGCCAGCGCGACCAGTGCGATCCACGACGCCAGCACATGCTTGGGCGCCAGCCTGGAGTAGGTCACCGACACCGGGCGCGCGCCGAAAACCGTTGTGACCGTTCCGGTGAGCCGGCGACCATTGCCCAGGGCGACGTCGACGTCGTGCGCCGCGGCGTCGCTGTCGCGGTGCCGCAAAGCCGCCACCGCCAGCTCGCGCGCGCGACCGCGGATCTCGGTGGCCGTGCGCATGCCGAGCCGGCCCGGCGGCAGCGTCCCGCGGCGCCACTCGGCCTGGGCGGCGTCATCCGGATGCATGCCGGCCAGCATGTCGTGGAGCATGCGCTCGCCGACCTTCCACTCCTGCAGCGCGCCGATCGCCACCGGCATCGCATCCTCGACGGTGTCGACGTCCCACGGCAGCGTCCAGTCCAGCGCGCGGAAGAATCCCTTGACCGGATCTTTGAAGAATTCCAGCAGGTCGGCTACTGAAACATCGGCGGCGGGCACCGCCGGCAGTGGCGTGCTGAGGAACGCCGCCGGCTCGCGACGCGTCTCGGTCGCGGCTTCGGCCGCTGCCAGTGCGGCGGGGTCGAACGTGAACGGCCGGCCGGGCACCAGGCCGCCCACCCTCACGTTGCGGACGTCGAAAGGTTGCAGCGGATGGCGGATCACCACCTGCTCGCGCACCGGTGCCGGTGTCGTCCGGTCCAGCGCGTCGAGCATCTCGGCCAGCGGCACCGCCGGCGGACACGGATGTCCGGCGTGCTCGTCGGCGCCGGTGTAGGTGACCACCAGGGTTTCGGCGGCCGCACCGATGGCGTCGAGCAGCAACTGACGGTCCTCCGAACGGATGTCGCGCTCGCCGGTGCGCGGGTCGCGGCCCAGCGCGTCGTCGCCGTCGGTGATGTCGTGCCGGGGGAACACCTTGTCGTCGAGCCCGACCAGGCACACCACCCGGTGCGGGACCGAGCGCATCGGAACCAGGGTGCACACGGTCAGCGTGCCGGTGCGGAAATTGGCCCGGGTGGGCCGCCCGGCCAGGTGCTGCTCGAGCAGGGCGCGGGCGTCGGCCAGCGCCAGCGGTGTCGAGCCGCGGGCACCGGCCTGCCCGAGCACCTCGGAGAACTCGCGCTGCAGCTGAGCCTGCTGCCAGGTGTCGTCGGGGCGGGTCAGCAGTGCGACCCCCTCGATCAGCGCGTCCAGCCAGCTGGTCAACGGTTGGGTGCCGCTGAGGTTGTCGGTGACGTGGTGCAGCCGTGCGACGAATTCGGCCAGCCGCCCGGCCAGTTCGACCTTGTTGCTGCCGACGTCGTCGAGCGGCAGCGCGGTGTCCAGCCACGCCCGCGAGTCGTCGGACATCGCCACCCCGGTCAGGATGCGGTCCAACCCGAAACGCCAGGTGTTGTGCACGACGTGGCCGAGCCCGTACGGCCGGCGGTGCTGCGGGTCGAATCCCCAGCGGATGTTGGATTCGCGCACCCAGTCGGTGATCGCGTCGAGGTCGTCGTCGGTGAGGTCGAACCGCGCGCGCACCGGTGCGGCCTGCGCGAGGTTGAGCACCTGGCCGGCGGTGGCCCGGGTGCCGGCGAGGGCCAGCAGTTCGGCGGCGACGCCCAGCAGCGGGTTGGTCTGGGTCAGCGCGCGGTCGGCCAGCCTGACCCGCAGCTGATGCGACGGGTGGCCCTCGCCCGCCGCCGTCTCGCCGAGCCCGAAGGCGGCGACGAACAACGGCGCGTAGTTCTCGATGTCCGGGCACATCACCACGATGTCGCGGGGCTGCAGGGTCGGATCGTCCTGCAGCAGGCCCAGCAGGACTTCGCGCAGCACGTCGACCTGACGGGCCGGGCCGTGGCAGGCATGCACCTGCACCGAGCGGTCGCCGGGCCGGGCCGACCGGCCGGCGGGACGCGGCGCGTTGGCCTCGATGTCGGATTGCAGCCAACCCAGCAGCGTGTCGGGTTTGGCCGCAGCGTGGAGAAATTCGTCGGTGGCCGGGCCGCTTGGCAGGCAGCGTTGGAGTTCGCGCAGGTCGCGTCCCAACGTCTCCAGCAGCGGGTGGTGCGCCGCGCCGCGGCTGTCGTCGTCGCACCGGGGCACGATGCCGTGCCGCCCGCCCAGTGCCCGCCACAGCGCGTCGCTGGGATGCGGCAGCCACAGGTGCAGATCGTGATGGGTGGACAGCGCCTCGAGCAGTTCGATGTCGGTGCACGCCAGCCGGGTGTGCCCGAACAGCGACAACCGCGCCGGCAGGTCAACCGGTCCCTCGCGCAGCCGGGCGACCGTCTTGTCGTGCCGGATGTGCGGAGGATCGGCCGACACGACGTCCACCAGCGCCCGCCATAGGTGCGGCTGCCAGGACAGGTCGGGGTCCACGCCGGCGGGGCCGCCGTCCAGCCACCCGGCCAGCAACTGGGGACGTTGCCGGGCGTAGGAGGCGAACAGGCCGGCCAGCCGGCGCGCCACCGCGTAGCGGCGGGCCCGGCGCAGCTCGGCCTCCAGTTCGTCGGTGTCGAAGTGGCCGAGATGTGTTGCCAGCGGGCGGCACCACGGTTGGTCCAGCGAACAGTCGATCACCTGCAGCAGCGGCCATGCCATGGCGTCGGGCGACCAGGGGTCGTCGTCGGCGGAGCCGGCGTTCCCGGAAATCACCGAGATCAGCGCCCCGGGGTTTCTGAACGTGACCCCGGCGCACACCCCGTCGTCGTGGCCGGGCCGGCGCCCGAGCGCGTGCGACAGCCGCTGGCTCAGCCAGCGCTCCACGCCGCGCGCCGGTACCAGCACCAGCTCCTGGGCGAACGGGTCCGGCAACGGGTCGGCCAGCAGGGCCGCGAGCCCGTCGGCCAGCAGGTCGGTGCGCCCGGCGCGGTGCAGGTGAAGCGCCATCGAACTGCACAGTAGCTGGCGGGACCGACAGGGCGCGGCCGTTGTCCCGCCCTGCTGCCCCAACTGCAGCGCCGGGAGAGGCTGACAAGAGCTGAAGCCTTTCGGCGCCTCGTCGAGTCGTAGGATCGTCTCCTGTGACCGAACACCGGGGTGACTACGGCATCGACGGTTCGTTTCACATCGTCTCGGCGCGCGGCCAGGCGGTGGGTATCGCCGCCCAGGTCGCGGCGCTGACGTTGTGGTCCCGGCTCAGCTGGACTCGGGGCAAGCGGACGACGGCGGCGCTGGCCGGGGCGTCTGCCGGGGCGATCGTCGCAAGTTCGGCCCTCTATCTGCATGCGACGCGGGCCGGCAAGTTCGACGTGTGGAACCGCCTGCTCGACGACCTGCGGCTGCGTGGCGACGAAACGGTCCTCGACCTCGGCTGTGGTCGCGGCGCGGTGTTGCTGTCCGCGGCCAAGCGGCTGCCGCGGGGACGGGCGATCGGCGTCGACCTGTGGCATGCCGACCAGACCGACAACTCATCGCGGGCCACGCTGGCCAATGCGGAACGGGAAGGCGTCGCCGACCGCGTCGAGGTGCGCACCGCCGACATCACCGCGCTACCGCTGGCGGACGCCAGCGTCGACGTCGTCGTCAGCAGCCTGGCCATCCACAACATCGCCGGACACGACGGCCGCCGGCGCGCACTCACCGAAGCCGTCCGGGTGCTGCGGCCGGGGGGGCGGCTCGTCATCGCCGACCTGTGGGAAACCCGCCGGCACGCTTCGCACCTGCGGGATCTGGGCTGGCAGGACGTGCGCCGCCGCGAACTCGGGTGGCGCATGTGGTACGGCGGTCCCTGGTCGGCCACGCGTGTGGTCACCGCGACCAAGCCGGCGTGACGCGGGCATGCTGGGGCCATGAACCGACACGAACTCACCGAACAGATCGTCCTGGCCCGCCTGGCGCGGGGGCTGAGCTGGCAGCAGCTGGCCGACGCCATCGGCAGGCCGGTGGTGTGGACCACCTCCGCGTTGCTCGGCCAGCATCCGATCCCCGCCGAATTCGGCGCGGTCCTGGCCGAGATGCTCGGCCTGGACGCGTCGGCGGTGCCGGTGCTGGCCGCGCCGCCGATGCGCGGCGGGCCGGCGGGCGCGGTGCCGACCGATCCCACGATCTACCGCTTCTACGAGGCGCTTCAGGTGTACGGGGGCGCCCTCAAGGAACTGATCCACGAGCAGTTCGGCGACGGCATCATGAGCGCGATCAACTTCAGCGTCGACATCCACCGCAAGCCGCACCCGTCCGGCGACCGCGTCGTCGTGACGTTCGACGGTAAATTCCTTCCGTACGAATGGATTTCAGCCCAAGACAACTGAAGTACGGAGGAGGTGGTTGGGGCGGTTGCCCGCCCGGCCGCCCTTGTCACTGCGGCCGCCGCCTACAGCCCGAACTCGGCTTCGATCCCGTCGATCCCGGCGCGAATCGCCGTGAGCGCGTCGGCGCGGGCGCGCAACTTGGTCGCGGCGTGGGCGTGCTGGTGCAGGCCGGTGAATTCCCGAGCGGCTTCCTCGGCGCGGTTGAGCACCATCTCCGGCAGCACGATCTCGTCGACGAAACCCGCGGCGACGGCGGTCTCCCCGAAGAACGTCTTGGCCAGCCCGGTGGCCTGCTGGTAGGCCGCAGGCGTCAGCCGCAGCTTCATGATCTCCAGGGCGGCGTACGGGATGGTCATGCCGATCGCGACCTCGTTGGCCTGGATGTTGCAGGCGTGGGCGGCCACCCGGTGGTCACCGGAGGTCAGCAGGAACGCCCCCATCGCGATGGCGGGGCCGGTGCAGGCCATCACGACCGGCTTCGGGTGGGACAGCAGCCGGTACGCCAGTTCGAACCCGCCCCGCAGCATGTCGATCGCCGGCCGCACCTCGCCGGAGGTCAGGATCTTCAGGTCGAACCCGCCACTGAACACCCGCTCGTTGCCGGCGATCACCACCGCACCGGCGTCCTCCTGCTCGGCCCGGTCGATCGCCTCGGCGAGCGCCTGCTGCATCGTCGGGCCCAGCGCGTTGACTTTGCCGTCGTCCATCCGGATGACGGCGACGGAATCCTTGAGGCTGTAGACGACCGGGCCGCTCATGGGTGCTCCTTCGATACGGACAGCGACGTCGATTCAATCAGATCGGGGCCGGGGCTCATGCCCGGCCGGCTGTCGGATGTCGTTCAGCCACCCATCACCATGCGCCACTGCTCCAGATCGGAGGCCCGGTACACGTAGTTGGAGCGCTTGACCTGCGACAGCGATGCGCTCGGATCGGCGGAGTACCAGTGCCCGGGGAACACCGTCGGATCTCCGGGCAGCGTGGCGAGCCGCTGCAGGCTGCGGTACATCTCGTCGGAGTCCCCACCCGGGAAGTCCGTTCGCCCGCACCCCTCCAGGAACAAGGTGTCGCCGGCGACCAGGCGGCCGTCGAGCAGGAAGCACTGGCTGCCCGGCGTGTGTCCCGGGGTGTGCAGCAACTCGATCTCGATATCCCCGACGGTGACCTTGTCGTGGTTCTCGTGGGTGGTCAACTCGCTCATG